>DATNEC010000497.1:0-14568 GCA_035606815.1 Pirellulales bacterium | reverse complement strand
AGCTCGGCAGCCCGAAAATAGCGGCAAGCCCCAGGAATAACCGGTAATCCCAGTCGATATCGCCGAGATTGGACCAGTTGCGCAACATCCGGAGAATGCCCTGGTCGTAATAAATGCCGCACCAGCAGATGGTGCAAATGGTGATCGCCAGCCACCGAGCGATCGGCCGGCAGGACGCTAACCCCGCCCAGATGCCCAGCAGCGCCACGTCGGCGCCGCCGAAGATCAAGAGCGCCGCGGAGAGTAATGCCTCGGCCCCGGACGATCGGACCAACCAGGGCCAGCGAATTTGAAAAAACACGACGATCGCCAACGCCAGCAAGTGGAAGACGATCAGCAACAGAGGAAACCGCCATTTGCGTAATGCGGTCAACATCATCGCATTGTAGTTTAGCCCGCCGCGAAACGACACGCACTCCGCCGCGCAGCGAGCGAGGGACGAGAGTCGCGGTCTCAACTGCTCGCGCTGCGATAACTGGCCAGCGCCCGCTGAAAGATCCCCTCTCCCTTTGGGAGAGGGGTAGGGTGAGGGGGAATCGCCACATCAACACGCCCTCACCCCAGCCCTCTCCCGGCGGGAGAGGGAGTTCTCGCGGATAGGCTCTAACTGCTGGCGCTGCGATAACTGGCCAACGCCCGCTGAAAAACCCATCGCGAAACGAGCAAGCTGACGACCGTCGCGAGCAAGGCGAACCCGGCCAGCGGCCAGTTTTCCGCCGCCAACGGTTTGGCGAGCAGCCGCGCCGGCACATTGACGACGATCAGCACGGGCACGACGAACGTAAACGCCCAACGCAGCGGCGTGCCGAACGTGCCGCGATAGATCTCCATCGGGTATCGCGAAAAATTCGTGATGTAAAACCAGAAGTCGTACAGGCTCTGGTTGCGGCCGAGCCAAATGCTGGCGCTCGATAGCGCGATCATCAAGCTGTAGAGCATCGCCACTCCGCACGCCAGGTAAATCGGATAAAGCACGAACTGGATCGGCGCCGGGCGAAAGTCGAGCCGCCACAGCGAATAGCCGGCCAACCCGCAGGCGAACAAGAAATTCGCCAGCGACGACCATTCGATCTTGGCCAGCGAAACCAAAAACTGCGTGTCAATCGGCTTGAGCAGCGCGAAATCGAGATTGCCCGTGCGGATCAGCTCGCTTAACTCATTGGCGTTGGGCATGAAAAAGGCCTGCACCAGGCTGTTGATGAACAGCGTCGTCGCCAGAAAGATGAAGAATTCGTACTTGTGCCAGCCGCTTTGGGCGCCGATCTCGGCCGTGCTCATGAAGATCAGTTCGTAAAAGCCCAGGTTCATCAACATCCACGAGAGCGACGATACGGCGTCGATCAGGAAGTTGGCGCGGAACGTCATGTCGCGCACCAGGCTGTT
This sequence comes from Pirellulales bacterium, assembly GCA_035606815.1. Lineage (GTDB taxonomy): Bacteria > Planctomycetota > Planctomycetia > Pirellulales > JAICIG01 > JAICIG01. The sequence continues at coordinate 13,185 of DATNEC010000497.1, read as the reverse complement.
GCGGGCGAAGGTGAGAAACACTCGCGGGTAACTGGGCCGGTCGCTCATTGCCATCCTATCCCCCGAATCCGCTGTAGCGGCGATAGCCGCGGTTCAGGGCGACGCGGCTGGCGACCATGAAGAACGCGACCCAGGCCAATTCCACCCACAAGGCGACGGCAAGTTCCTGTCCTTGGACTTTCCCCAAGAACACGGCGGCCGGAAAGTAGGCCAGGTATTTCAGCGGCAGGGCCTCGACGATCTGGCCCCAAATGCCCGGCAGCATGTCGATCGGAAACATGTGCCCGGAGAAAAAAAAGCTGAACAGCATGTAGACGAACAATAGCGAACTGACTTCCAGAAGCCAGAAGCCGAGCATGCCCAGCGTGGCTTCCAGAAAAAAGCCGAGCAAGAAGCCCATCACGAGCGAAGCGAAGAAGGCCGAGAGCGTCGTCGCGTCGGGCCAGCCGGGAAAGAAGCCGCGGCAGAGAAAGAAGACCAGCGCGAACGGCCCGAGGGCCACGCTGTAATAAACCAGCTTGTGGGCCAAGCGGTTGAGCAGCAAGAAACCGACTAGGTCGATCGGCTGCACCAGGAACTTCTTGATCTCGCCGTTGCGAATTTGCAGCGCGATGCCCGACGCCAGGCCCGGCATGCTGGAAAATGCCCGGCCGACCATCGTCAGCAGGTAATAGGCGATGAAATCGTGGTAGCTGTAGCCGGCGATGGTTTCGTCGCCCGACCGGCCCGCCGCGCCGGCGGCGTTGAATTCGATGGCCTCGAAGATCGCTTTCCACAGAAAGACCTGGGTCACGATCGGCAGGAATCGCATCAACGTGCCGAGCGCAAAATCGCCGCGGTAGACCAGCCGCTCTTCGAGGCTGATCCGCAGGATCGTCCAGCAGGTTTGAGCTTTAGCGTACATCCTTACCCCGACGCGATCCGTTCGGCCCGCTCGTTGGCGGCGATTTGTTCCCCCGCGAACGAAAACATCTCGGCGATGACTTCCTCCAGCGGCGGATCTTCGACGCTCACGTCTTCGATCGTATGCGCCGCCAAGATCCCGGCCAGCAATTCGGGCACGGCGCCGCGGTTGATCCGCAGCTTGACCTTGGGAAAGCGCTCTTCGAGCACTTCGCCGAACCGCGACAGCCCTTGCGGCGGCTCGGCGTCGGCCGGAAACAGCAAGCTCACGATCTTGTGCCCGCTGAAGCGATCGACGATGCCGGCCAGCGAACCGTCGTACATGATTCGCCCCTGCGCGATGATCACCACGCGCTGGCAAAGCGCCGCCACGTCTTTCATGTAGTGGCTGGTCAACAGGATGGTGATTTTTCGCAACTGCTGGTAGTGCCGCAGAAAGATCTGAATATTGTGCTGGGCGATCACGTCCAGCCCGATCGTCGGCTCGTCGAGAAACAACACCTCGGGCGAGTGCAACAGCGCCGCGATCAGCTCCATCTTCATCCGTTCGCCCAGCGACAGTTCGCGAACCGGCTGCGAGAGCAAGCCTTTCACTTCCAGCAGATCGACCAATTCGTCGCGGGTGCGCTCGAATTGCCGCGGTTCGATCCGATAAATCTGTTGGTGCAGCCGGAACGACTCTTGAGCGGGCAAATCCCACCAGAGCTGGTTCTTCTGCCCCATCACCAAGGCAAAGCGGCGCCGATAGGCGTTTTCCCGCTTCCAAGGGACGTGGCCCATTACGGTCGCCGTGCCGCCGGTCGGAGTGATGACTCCGGAGAGGAGCTTGAGCGTGGTCGTTTTGCCGGCGCCGTTGGGGCCGAGAAAGGCCACGAACTCGCCCTGTTCCAAGTGCAAGTCGATGCCCCGCACCGCCTCGACGGTGCGATACTGGCGATGAAACAGCCCGCGGACCGAGGCCAGCAAGCCGTCCTGTTTCTGATAGATGCGGTACGACTTCGCGAGCGCGGAGATTTCGATGATGGCCATGCCGCGTCGATTATAGGAGTGCGCTCGACGGGGGAGAAGGCGCTCGTTGTGGAGCGGTTCCTAATTCGCTATAATCCGCAGCCTGATTCGAGTTAGGACGATTTAGCTGGACGCGACCGCGATCCGCCAGGAGACTTTGCGACGCTAGCCGCACGAGTAGGCATTGGGCACGACACCCATCGTTTAGGCCCCGGCAGGCCGCTGCTGCTCGGCGGGGTGACGATCCCTCACGATCAAGGACTTGTCGGCCATAGCGACGCCGACGTGCTGTTGCACGCCGTCACCGACGCGCTGCTGGGGGCCGCCGCGCTTGGCGATATCGGCGAACTGTTCCCCGATACCGATCCGGCCAACAAAGACCGCGACTCGGCCGACATGCTGCGATTGACGCTCGCGAAAGTGGCCGAGGCCGGCTTTCGCGTGGTGAACGTCGATTCGATCGTGTTCGCCGAGCGCCCCAAGCTGTCGGCTTACAAAACGGCGATTCGCGAGCGGATGGCCGAACTGTTGGAGATCAGCGTCGACCGGGTCGGCTTCAAAGCCAAAACCGGCGAGCGCGTCGGGCCGGTCGGGCGCCAGGAAGCCATGATGGCCGAAGCCGTCGTGTTGATCGAACGGATGAAGGGCGAAGGCTAGAGATTTTCGATTTTGGATTTTGGATTGAATCGAAAATCGGGCATTAACAATCCAAAATCCAAAATTCAAATCCAAAATGGCATCGATTCGGGTCTACAACACGCTGTCGAAGACGAAAGAGCCTTTCGAGCCGGTAATGCCCGGCGAGGTGGGCATCTATCTTTGCGGTCCGACGGTGTATAAGCCGAGCCACATCGGCCACATGGTCGGGCCGGTGATTTTCGACGCCATCAAGCGGTATTTGCTTTACTCGGGCTACCGGGTGACGCTGGTGGTGAACATCACCGACGTCGACGACAAGCTGATCGCCGAATCGCAGCAGCGCGGCGTGACGATGGCCGAGTTGGCCGAAGAGATGACGGCCGACTACCATCGCAACCTGGCCGAGATGCAGATCGACACGATCGACCACTTTCCCAAGGCCACCGACCATATCGGCGACATCATCGCCTTCTGCCAGCGCCTGATCGAGCGCGGGTTCGCCTACGAGTCGGAAGGTGACGTTTATTTCCAGGTCGACCGCGACCCGGAATACGGCAAACTGAGCCATCGCGACGTCGCCGCCTTGCAAGGCGAAGGCGGCGGCACGGCCGAACGCAAACGCTCGGCGGCCGATTTCGCGCTGTGGAAAAGCGCCAAGCCGGGCGAACCGTCGTGGGACAGCCCCTGGGGCAAGGGGCGGCCCGGTTGGCATATCGAGTGCTCGGCCATGAGCCGCCAGTTGTTGGGCGAGACCTTCGACATCCACGGCGGCGGGCTGGACTTGGTTTTTCCGCACCACGAAAACGAGATCGCCCAAAGCGAGTGCTGCCACGGCAAGCCGCAGGCAAAATATTGGCTGCACAACGGGCTGATGCAGTCTTCCAGCGAGGTCGGCAAACTCGGCGGCCGCAACACGCGAGACCTAGCCGTCGGCGCCGCAGCGAGCGGCGGTGCGGCGGGAGATTTGGCCGCCGGCGACCAGGCCGCCCAAGAAGCCGGCAAGATGGGCAAATCGAAAGGGGCCAGCGCCTTTCGCGACTTGCTGCAAAAATACGCCGGCGAGACGATTCGCTTTTTCTTGCTTTCGACCCACTACCGCCGGCCGATCGACTACAGTGAAGAGCGGATTCAAGAAGTCGAAAAAGGGCTGGATACCTTCTATCGCTTCTTCAAGCGATACGAGCGGGTCGCCGGCGAGAGCTTTTATCGCATCGCGCCGGCGGCCACCCGCGACGCCGGCGAGTTCGACGCCGGCGCCGATCCGGTGCGGCGGCAGGTGCATGACCTGCGTCGAGAGTTCATCGAATCGATGGACGACGACTTCAACACCGGCGGCGGCATCGGCGTGTTGTTCGAGTTGGTGCGGGCGCTCAACAAGTTCATCGACGACGCGGGCCTGGAAGCCGCTCCTTCGCCCGACGCCGACAAACTCGCGACGCTGAAGCTAGGCGCCGCGGCGCTTCGCGAACTGGCCGCCACATTGGGCCTGTTTCGCAAGCCGGCCGCCTCGCCCGCCGCCGGCGGCGACGAGTTGGTCGGTCAATTGATGGCGCTGGTGATCGAAATGCGGGCCGATGCTCGGCAGAGCAAGAACTTCGCCATGGCCGACAAGATCCGCCAGCGGCTGACGGCGCTTGGGATCGCGCTTGAAGACCGACCGGGCGGGACGGAATGGGCGAGGCAGAAATGACCGCCCGCGTGCTCGGCATCGACCCGGGCCTGAACACCACCGGCTACGGCGTGCTGGAGGTCGCCCTCGGCGGGCCGCGATTGTGCGAGGCGGGCGTGGTCCGAGGGCGCGACAAAACGTCGCTGCCCGCGCGCGTGGCCGAAATCTTCGCGGGCGTGGCCGACGTGATCGCCCACTTCCAGCCGACGGTGCTGGCGCTGGAGCAGCTTTACTCTCACTACCAGCGGCCGCGGACCTCGATCCTGATGGGGCACGCGCGAGGCGTGATCTGCCTGGCCGCCGCGCAGGCCGGAATTCCCGTCATCTCGTACAGTGCGACGCAAGTGAAAAAAATCCTCACCGGGGCGGGCCGGGCCGGCAAAGCCCAGGTGCAGCGGGCCGTGCAGCAAGAGTTGCGGTTGAAGGAATTGCCCGAGCCGCCCGACGTGGCGGACGCCCTGGCGATCGCCCTGTGCCACTATTATCTTCAGCCCGAATGGGCGGCTCTGGCCCGGCGAAAACGGGCCGCGACGTAAGCCTCTTCTCGGTCGCAAACCCTTGCGCCGGAAGCGTTGCGGGCGGCGATAGGCGAATTAGGTCTCTGCGCGCCGTCCTCGCGGTCGTTTTCGACCTATACTTTCTGTTACCGGCAGCGACCCGCCTTGTTTTTTCCTTCACTTCCTTCGAGGGCCGAGTTCTATGGCCGAACCGTCGTTTGCGCACTCCTGGATGAAGACTCCTGGCAGCGCGAAGAGAGTCCGAGACGCCGTCAATTGCATGCTCGACAAGCCCTGGCCCAAGGACCACGCCGAACCGCGAGCGGCGACCCGCAGTCCCTTTTTCGGACCGGTCACCATCGGCTTGAATGGCGCCGAATTCCCGCAGTTCTCCGCGTTCGCTCGCGACATCTCGCATCTCGGCGTCGGGCTGCTGCACATCATGCCGCTGGAATGCGGCGAGGTGCTGGTGACCATTCGCCGCGAAGGCGAGGCGCCCTTGGCCCTGCGGACGCAAATCATCTGGTGCGAGGACTGCGGCGAAGGCTGGTATATCAGCGGCGGGCGGTTCATCGACGTCGCCGACGACTGAACAGACTAGCGCCGCACGGCGGGCGGTCGTTGCCAGGCCGGCAACGACTGCCGGACAAGGCGGTTTTTCGGCTTCGCCGACGGCGGGGGCGGGGGAGCAAATTCGTCGGGCTCCCCCTCAACTTCCGAGGCATCGCTCAACTCGGCCCCGGCGGCCTTGCGATCCGACGGCTCGCGCACCGTCAGCGAGGACCGAGGAGGCGGGGGAATGACAATTTTTTTGCGGGCCGCGACGGGCGGCGACGGGATTTCGAATTCGTCCGCCTCGGCCGTCGGCTGTTCGACGACGGACATCGGTTGCTGACAATGAACGCACGGGCCGTGCGCGTGCGCCGCCGGGCCAGCCGCCCGCGCTGCGGGAGAATGGTGACGGATTTTCGCCTCGGTCAAGTAAGGATTGAAACGCTTATCGCCATGAATCAACCACGGATTGCAGCCCAGCAGATGCTTGTTCCAATCGGCGCCCCAATAAAAGCCTTTGGGGTAGTAAGGGCACTGGCGGACGTAATGCGCCGGGGGATAGTAGATGCGGTTCGGGTAGGGCACGCGGAATGGCTGCGGCGTCATCATGTACGAAAGGCCGGCCGGATATGGCGCCGAAGGTATACCGCTGCCTCGCAACGGATCCTCGGTTTGCAACGGATCCTCGGCAGACCGTTCGCCGCGCTGCGCCCCGATTTCCTCAGCCGCTGGGGCAGGCGCCGCGGGTTCGTATTGGCCGTATGCCCTGTAACCAGGCGCGGCCGCAAAGGCCGCGATCAGCGCCAATCTTAGCATTTTCATCGGCGTCCCCCCTCCTTGCGCGAAGCTGTGAACACTACCCGCCCCCGCACCCAGAACGGATTTTGCGTTGGCAAAACCGGGCCCCCCTCCTATCCTTTCGGCGCGGCAAAAGCCGGAGATATGAACAATTTTCGGCGACCGCTAATGTCGCCGTCGCTTGGCCGCTCGCCGCGATCGTCAGACTTCCCCCAGTTTGCCAGGCCAAAAACAAGCCCGGCACGAGTGCGTGGCCCACCCGTTCACACCGGACGGTTTCGCATCAGCGGCTGCGAGAAGCGGCGATGAAGGCGCCGGCCCCGCGAGACAGGAGCTCCGCGGCGACGCTGCCGCCTAAAGCGACGGCATCGGCCAGGTCGCCCGCGGCCTCTGCGGTCAGGCGCTTGGTCCCATCAAGGCTGAGCACGACTCCGCTGAGCGACAGTCGTCCGTCGGCGACTCGTCCCCAGGCGCCGATCGGCGCCAGGCAACCGCCGCGCAACGTCGCCAACAGCGCTCGCTCGGCCAGCACCGCGCCATGCGTTTCAGGATCGTCGAGCGGCGCCAATGCCGCGAGCGTGCGCCGATCGTCGGCCCGCGCTTCGATCCCCAGCGCTCCTTGGCCCACGGCCGGCAGCATCAGCGACTTGGGCAAGACCTGCGTGATCTCGCCGGCCAATCCCAGCCGTTCGAGGCCCGCTTCGGCCAGGATCAAGGCGTCGTATTGACCTTCGTCGAGCTTTCGCAGCCGGGTATCGACGTTGCCGCGGACGTCTTCCATCTTCAGGTCGGCCCGCGCGTGCCAGAGTTGGGTGCGGCGCCGCAAGCTGCCCGTGCCGATCACGGCCCCCTCGGGCAGCTCTTCCCACGATCGCGCCTTGCGGCTGACCAGTACATCGCCCGCCGCGCCGCGCGGCGGGACGGCGGCCAGCGTCAGCCCCGCGACGGCATCCGTCGGCAAATCCTTCAAACTGTGGACCGCCAGATCGACCTCGCCGGCCAGTAGCGCGCGCTGCAATTCCTTGGTGAACACGCCTTGGCCGCCCATCGCGCCGATCGGGCCGGCTTGCTCGCGATCGCCGCGCGTGGAAAGCGGCACAAGCTCTACGTCCGTGCCGCGCCGGGCGAGCTGCGCGGCCACCCAATCGGCCTGCCAGCGGGCCAGCGGGCTGGCCCGCGTGCCCAAACGAAGTGGTCGAGAACTGTCTATGTCGCCGTCTCCAAATTGCCATGCACCTGATGGGCGGGCACGACGACGCCGCAGCTAATGACGAATTGCAGGGCCTGGTCCATGGTCAGATTGAGATCGATCGTTTCACTCTTGGCGACCGTGATCGTATAGCCCGTCACCGACATCGGCGAACTGGGAATCATCAAGGAGAGCATCGGCTCGCCCGAGATGGAGCGAATATCGGCCAGGCTTTCGCCCGTGACGAAGCCCAGCGACCAGACGCCCTTGCGCGGATATTCCACGGCCACGACCCGAGTGTACTCGATTTCGCGATCGTCGAAAACGAAGTCGGTGACCTGTTTCACCGAATCGTAAACGTTGCGGACCATCGGCAGGCGGTGAATGCCGCGTTCGAACAGGTTCCAAAACACCCGGCCGATGCCGGCCGCCAAGAACTTGCCGAGCAAGTACAGCAGCAGCACGAACACGCACAAAAACGCCGGGACCACGAACCGCGGCGTCAAATACTTCAACTCGGCGTAGCGCTGATAGATCGCATTCCGATTGGCCGACTGCAGGACTTGGGCCGGATCGTCTTCGGCGACCTGGTCCATGACTTCGCGCGGAAGATAATCGCCGCGGCGGGTCTTGACGTATCGCTCGCCCGAGGGCAGCGTCAGGGAAGCGGGAGCGCCCCCCGCTTCGATCTTCGTTCGGACCTCCGGATCGGCCAGCTTGGCGTCGTCTTGGCGGGTCCAATACAACGCCAACACGTTTCGCGCGCCGATCGTCACCGGCGCCAATGCATATTGCTGGATCGTCCCGGCGACCCATAGAAAAATCACCACCGTCAGCAGCGGCGGCAGCAACACGCCCAAGCCGCGCAGCACGGCCTGGCGAAAAGGACGCATCCGCGACGGACGCGATCGAGTCGGCAGGCGGCTGGCAGACGACATCTCGATCCTCGATCCTGGTGAATCCTCGTGAATCTCGACCCAATCCGCCTGGGGCCGCTTCTTATTATAGAAGAGTGAGGAGTGAGGAGATAGGAGTGAGGAGATAGGAAGCATGACGCAAACCAGGCGTCTCCTCCCTCCCTCACCCCGCTCGCGCAACCACCGCCACGGCCGTCGCCGCGGCGCCGGCTTGCCGGAGCAGTTTGGCGATCTCGCCGCAGGTCGCGCCGGTCGTCAGCACGTCGTCGACCAGCAGCACTCGCGCTTGGGCCAGGTCGACGCCCGGCCGCAGGCGAAAGGCCCCGCGCACATTGAGGAACCGGGCGTGCGGCGACAAGCCGCTTTGGGGCCGCGTGAAGCGCCGCCGCACCAGGCAGCCGGCGCCGCTAGGAGTCCGGAGATGCCGCGCGAGCACGGCGCCCAGGGTTTCCGCGCTGTTGGCGCCTCGAACCGCCCGCCGCAGCCAGTGCATGGGCGTCGGCAAAACGACGTCGGGACGCCAGGCGCCGATCTCCGCCCCGGCCCGTTGAAACAACAATTCGGCGAGTGCGGCCGCCAGCGGCTCCTCGCTCGATCGCTTCATCCGCAGCACCGCGGTTCGCAGCTCGCCAGCATAGTTACCCAATACCCATACGCGGTCGAAGGCCGGCGGCCGCAGCCCGCATTGCGGACAACGCCCGGCTTCGTTGGCGATCGCCGCCCCGCAGCCGCTGCATCGTCGGACGGGCGGGCCGAGCAGGCGCGCCTGGCACGCTCCGCAAGGCAGCTCCGCTGGCGCCGGGGCGCCGATTTCCGCATCGCAATGGGCGCAGCACGGCGGAAAGGTCAAATCGGTCAGCGCGCGAAGTGCCCTCGGCCAAATCCGCCGCCATCGCGGTCGGCCCGCCTGTCCGATTGCTTTGCGATCAACATCCGCCACGTTTCGCTCCGGTTCGTTGAGTTGCTCTACCGGCAGTCGCGCTGGAATTCGGCCGGGCAAGGATATTGGCTCCGAAGTTCGTGGTTCGTGCTGAATAATTCCGGTTCGGCGGCGCCGGGAAGGGCGAGTCCGGCGCGAATATATCCGGGCGTTTCGGGGCCGCAAGCTGAGACGCCGTTTAGATCTCAGAAAAATAACTTGGCAAATTTTATGCAAATCATTCAAAAATTTGCCTTTTCACAAGAAACTCGCTAGATTGGGCGCCGTCGACGCGGTGCAGGCGGCCTCGCGCAGACGTTTTTGGACGCTGTGCCGGCCTTGCCCTAGCGGCGCCAATTCCTTCGCATTTCCTGCAACTCGTTTCTAGGTGCTGTGGATCGTGGCCGCGCGAAGCTTTATCGCCGAGCATCGGTTTCTTGCGGTCGCGATGCGCCGCGGCGCCTTGGAAACTCCTTCCTCTCGCGACGTCGGTTCGCCGACCCATTCTCGCAATTCTTCTGGTTCGTGGTTCATTTTTTCTCCCTTCTCTCTTTGCCGTGGAGGTCGATTCATGCGTTCCGTTCATAGAAGAAAGTTGGTTCGCGGCTTCACGCTCGTCGAACTCTTGGTGGTCATCGCCATCATCGGCATCTTGATCGCCTTGCTGTTGCCCGCCGTCCAGGCCGCGCGCGAAGCCGCCCGGCGCTCGCAGTGCCTCAACAATCTCCGGCAAATGGGGATCGCCCTGCAAAACTACCACGATGTTCATCGCGTTTTCCCACCGGCGATTCTCGGCGACGGGCGGTTGAACTCCGGCGCTGTGAATGCCGCCCAAAACTGCCCTCCGCCGAACTTTGTCGTGACGAATACTACGGGATTCATGCTGATGGCAGGCCAGTTGGATTTGACGGCAATCTATGGGCGCTACAACTTCAGCATTCCTTCGAGCATCAACCAACCCTATGCCGCTTGGCCTTTGGCTGCGCCCTCGGATGGCGTAAACCAATCGCTCTATAGCCTATCGCAGCCGGTGTTCACTTGCGCTTCCGACCTGGTTCCCGCGCAGCAGTACTTGAATACCGGCGCCAATCCGAATTTTTACTATTCAAATAACGCGGCGCGCAGCAATTATCTCTTTTCTACCGGAGGATTTACCGATTACGACCTTCCCTACAGATCTCCGGCAATGACCTCGAACAACCTCGAACTCGGCGCGTTTGGCAATGAAGGCGCAGCGACCTTGGCCGATATCAGAGACGGGACGAGCAATACGATCGCCATTGGAGAATCGAAACAGGGCGCGGGAGGTAAACAATCAACTGCCTGGGGACCCTATTGGGGTGCAGGGATTCACACATGCTGTCATGGCCGGACGCCGCGATCTGTGGCGTTAACAGTCCCAGGCAGCACGCTCGGAATCACGGACTTGACGGGGTTGGTCTACGGGTCGATCAATTACGACTATACCAGCGCCACGGCGACTCCGAAGCATCAACAATACGCGTGGGTCTTTGGCAGCTACCACCCGGGCGGGGCGCAGTTCGTGATGTGCGACGGTTCGACACGATTCATTTCGGACAACGTCGATTACTACAACATCTTCATCTGGCTCAATCGAATCAAGGACGGCGTTACCGTCGGCAACTATTAACGCATCGCTCCATCGCGCGCCAAAACGAGAAAGGACAAGTGCCAGAATGCATCTAAGGGCAAGTCATTGGGGCGGCATGGCGGTGTTGCCGCGCCGCGCATCCAAAAGCGGCCTGGGTCGTCTCAGCGGGCGCCTGGCGGCTCTGCCGGTTCACTGCATGGGGCTGGTTTGCTGCATAGGGTTGCTTTGCTGCGCGGGGTGCAGCAGCAAAAAGGGGCCTAAAGTCGACTTGATGCCCGTCGCCGGCACGGTGACGCTCGACGGAAACGCGCTGGCCGACGCCGACATCGCGTTTTATCTGCAAGGCGACCGCCCTCAAGGCTATGCCGGTAGCGGCGGAAAGACCGACGCCCAGGGCAAGTACGAGCTCACCACCGGCGCGGCGAAGGGCGCCGCGGCGGGCAGCTACAAAGTGACCATCAGTCGATATCGCGACGCCAATGGCGGCCCGGTCGTCATTGCCGAGGGCATGGATCTCGAGCAACTCAAAATGCAAGGCCAGGCCAAGGAAACATTGCCGCCGCAGTATAGCGACATGGAAAAAACGGAGCTCAAGGCGACCGTTGAAAAAGGCAAGGCCGACGGCTACGATTTCCCGCTCAAGAGTTCCTAACGCGATCCGAAGACGGCCATTGCCTGATGAAGTCTTCGGGCAATTTGGTCATCTTGGGAAAGTTGGCCGGTAACTCCGAGGTCATCATTGATCTCACGGCGATGGCCCAGCATGAAAATGGCGAAGGCGGCCACTTATTGCGCGCCATCTTCGACCAGGTTGGCCATCTTCGTCCGCTATGCCTTCCAATCTTCAACCTCGTCCCAGGGCCAAAGCGGCCGGGGAATCCGCCGATACTCGTAGTTCCAAAAATCCGAAGGAGCGCAGCCGGGAGCCTTGACGACCATGATCTCGCGGGCGTGCGGCTGATAGGCGGCCCGGAAGCCGCAAGGACTTTTGGCCACCAACACGCGCGCGGCAAAGGGATCGAAGCCGGCCGCGCGAAAGAACTCCGGCGCAAAATGCGCCCCGCTGCGAGATGTCAGCAGAATGCTCACGTCTCCCGCGCGCAGCACGGCCGACGGTCCCATGTCGATCGGCAGGTTTCTGGCCAAGTGGCCCGAGATCGTGAAACGGGCGTCGAACAGCCGCTCGACGCGGGCCGTGACCGTAAATGGCTTGGAAAACCGCCGGTCGCGCACCCCGCCCAGCGGCGTGGTCAACTCGGCGCCGATCCCGGCCTTGGCCGCCGCGGCCACGACCTCCGGCGCCACCACGGCCACGAGGACCGGCCCCGTCCAGCGATATTTCAGTAGCTCTTGCAGCAGCCAGTTGCTGTCGCCGGGCGCCCCGGAAGTCGTGGCATCGGCGCTGTCGCTGAGCACGACCAAGCCGTGTTGAAGCTGGTAGGCCCTGCGCACCGCTTCGTCGAGCGGCACAAGCTCGGGCAAATAGTCGCGGCGGCGGCGCCAGACTTGGTCGGCCAGCTTCTGGCATTCGGCCTCGGCGAAATCGCGGGCGCCGTCGGTCGCGACCAAGACGCTCGTGCCCATCTCCGGAATATCCAGCCACGGCTGCACCGTGGCCAGGCCGGCGGTCAAAACGCGCGGGTCGCGCTCCAAGGCTTGCAGACGCTCGCGAAAGTCATAGCTGACGCTTGCCGGATCCTGCGAATTGGCCCGTTCGGCCGGAACGACCATCGGCAACTTGTGAAAGGCGGCGACCGGCTTGACGCCATCGACCAATATTCGCCGCAGCACGCGCGCCCCGCGCAGCCCGGTCTCGAAGACATCGATATGGGGCGCGGTATGAAACAGCACCAAGGCATTGCTCGATTCGACCATTTTGCGCGTCACGTTGGCGTGCAGGTCGAGCGTCGCCACGATCGGAATTTCCGGCCCGACCAGCCGCCGGACCGCTTCCAACACCTCGCCTTCGACGTCGGGCGCCTCGTCGGCCGCCATCGCCCCATGCAAGGCCAGCAGCACGGCGTCGACGGGCAGCTCGCGCTCGAGCGATCCGACCAATTCGGCCAACAGCCAACGAAACGTCTCCGCGGTCGCGGCGCCGCCGGGCCAGGCCGGCAAGCGAACCAGGCCCACGAGTTCCGGCCGTTCGGGCCAATCGCGGAGCGATTGAATGAACGCGCCCAGTTCGTTCGTATCGCACATGGCTTCGATCATCGCCGCGCCGCGCGAAACGCCGAACTGTTCGAAGTCGGCCCGCGTCGTCGGCAGGGGATTGAACGTATTCGTCTCTTGCCAGAGCTGCCCGAGGGCGATCCGCATGGGAAATCTATTCCTTTGCTGCTCGTTTACGTGGGCGTTAGTAGCGGTTCGTGCGGTTGGTCCCGACAGTAGTTCCGACGCTTCGGCGGCGGAGATGATGCGGCTTGACTTGTCGCCCAAGCCGGCCGCGCGGTAACGCCGAGCGCTTGCGCAGCGGGGGATT
>DATNEC010000491.1:0-30427 GCA_035606815.1 Pirellulales bacterium | reverse complement strand
AATCCCCTCTCCCTTTGGGAGAGGGTTAGGGTGAGGGAGAATCGCCTCATCAACACGCCCTCACCCCAGCCCTCTCCCAGAGGGAGAGGGAGTTCTCGGATCGTCTCTTAATCAGCCGTCGGGCTTGACCGGTTCGACTTCCACGTCCCAACCTTTCGACGTCGGCATTCCGGTGCCGTCCGTGCTGCCCCCCATCAGCCGGCAGGTCGGCGGCCCATAGGGGACGAACAGCATGCCCTCCGGGACTTTGCCCGTTTCGCACTGAAAGATGGCCTCGCCGAATTCGGTGCGGACGCGAACCGAGTCGCCCGCGGCCAGACCCATCGATTCCATATCGGCGGTACACATCGAGAGCGTATTGACGATCGCCTGATATTCGGCGTTGTCCTTGCCGACGTTGATCTGGGCGCCCTGCTTGGCCGTTCGCGAGGGATTCAAGAGGAATCGTCTGGCTGGCATGAATCGCTTCACTTTCGAAAAGTCGCAAGTCTATAAAGAACCTGGATTTTAGCTCATAACCGCTAAGGTCGCAACCGAAGCGTCGCCGCGAGAGGGGAAGCGCGGCTGGTTGCGGCCCGCGCCGATTGCGCGTATGGTAAGGTGTTCTAGAGTGCCCGCTTAGCGACTTCATGCGACCAGCCCGGAGGCAACGCGACCCGTGACGACCGTTAGCAAACCTGCCGCCAGTAAATCTGCCGCGACCGGCCAATTGGCCTGCGGTTCCGATATCCTCGTGCAATCGCTGGTCAACCACGGCGTCGAGGTGATTTTCGCCTATCCGGGCGGGGCCAGCATGCCGCTGCACCAGTCGCTGACCCACTTCAAAGACCAGATTCGCACGATCCTTCCGCGCCACGAACAGGGCGGATCGTTCGCCGCCCAGGGCTACGCCCGCAGCACGGGCAAGCCGGGCGTCTGCATGGCCACCAGCGGACCGGGCGCGACCAACCTGGTGACGGCCATCGCCGACGCCAAGCTCGACAGCATTCCGTTGATCGCCATTACCGGCCAGGTCAAGACGGCCGTGATCGGCACCGACGCCTTCCAGGAAACGCCGATCGTCGAAGTCTGCCGCGGCGTCACCAAGCACCATTACCTGGTGACCGACGTCAAAGACCTGGCCCGCGTGATGCGCGAGGCGTTTCACATCGCCACGACCGGCCGCCCGGGACCGGTGCTGATCGACGTGCCCAAGGACGTGCAGCAAGACACGACCGTGCCCGATTACGACGCCCCGCTGAATCTGCCCGGCTACCGTGTCGAGCAGCGCCGGGCCAAGCCCGAGCAGATCGCCCAGGTCGCCGCGGCCATCAAGCGCTCGAAGCGGCCGGTGATCTACGCCGGCGGCGGCGTGATCGCCAGCGAGGCCAGCGACGAGTTGCGCGAGCTGTCACGCAAGACGGGCATTCCGGTCACGATGACGCTGATGGGCCTGGGCTGTTTTCCGAACAACGAACGGCTCTCGCTCGACATGCTCGGCATGCACGGCAGCGTCTATGCGAACTATGCCGTCGACGAGTGCGATCTGCTGCTGGCCTTGGGCGTGCGGTTCGACGACCGCGTGACGGGCAAGACCTCGGAGTTTGCCAAGCACGCCAAGATCGTCCACATCGACGTCGATCCGTCGGAGATCAACAAGAACAAAGAGGCCCACATTCCGATCGTCAGCGACGTCCGCTTCGCGCTGGCCGAGTTGAACAAGATCGTCGAGGCGCCGGGCGACCTGGCGGCTTGGCACGAGCAGATTCAGACCTGGAAGAAAACCGAGCCGTTCAAGTACGACCGCGATTTCCCTGGCATTTTGCCGCAGTATGCCATCGGCGAATTGTCGAAGCTCGTCGCCGATCGCGAGTTCGTCGTGTCGGTCGGCGTCGGCCAACACCAGATGTGGGCCGCGCAGCACTTCAAGTTCAAACACCCTCGCACCTGGATGTCCAGTTCCGGATTGGGCACGATGGGCTTCGGCCTGCCGGCGGCGATGGGCGCCAAGGCCGCGCATCCCGAAGCCTTGGTGATCGACATCGACGGCGACGGCAGCTTCCAGATGAACATTCAGGAGCTGGCCACCTGCTTCTGCGAAAAGCTGCCGGTCAAGGTGCTGCTGCTCAACAACCAGCACCTGGGCATGGTCGTGCAGTGGGAAGACCGCTTTCACGCCGGCAACCGGGCGCACACCTATCTCGGCCCCATCGACCATCCCGAGGCGGTCGGCCAGGGCGACGGCATCGGCCCCGGCGAGCGATATCCCGATTTCGTCACGATCGCCAAGGGCTACGGCTGCGGCGCGGCGCACGTGAAGGACAAGGGCGAATTGATCGACGCCCTGAAGGAGATGATCGCCTACGACGGCCCCTACGTGCTCGACGTGCAGGTGCCCTATCAAGAGCACGTGCTGCCGATGATTCCCGCCGGGATGACGGTCAAGGATTTGATCAAGTAACAGCCTGCCTCTCGTAGAGCAAGCGTCCCCGCTTGCTTATCCGAGCCTCGAATCAACTGCGCCGCAAGAATTCGCGGGTGGCCGACTTGGAAGGAGCGTCTCGGACGTGAAGCCCCGGGAAATCTTGGCGGCCATCTCGACGTGCCAGGCGACCTGCCTGGTGCTGTTCGCGGCGGTCGCCTTCACCGGCTGGTGGTGGGCCGGCAACGACGTGGAACGCTGGACGCTCGACGCGCGCGCCTTCCACGGCGAGCCGTGGCGATTGCTGACCTCGTCGCTGCCGCACGTCGACATCATCCACCTGATTTTCAACCTGTATTGGGTGTGGGTTTTCGGCGCCAGGATCGAATCGGTTTTTGGCTCCATCCGCACGGCCGGCCTGTTCGCCCTGCTGGCCGCCGGTTCGGCGGAGGCCGAATATGCCGTCTTCGAGGGGGGCGTTGGTCTGTCCGGGGTGGGTTACGGCCTATTCGGCATGCTGTGGGTGTTGAGCGATCGCGACGCCCGCTTCTCGGGCGCGATCGACAGGCGGACGATCGAAATGTTCGGCGCCTGGTTTTTTCTCTGCATCGCGCTGAGCGTCGCGGGGGTCTGGCAGGTGGCGAACGTGGCGCACGGAGCGGGTGCGGTTTTGGGCGCAATCGTCGGCGCCGCCGTCGCGGCGAGATCGCGGTTGCGGCGCGCGGCCGGTTGGCTGGGCTTGGTCTCGGCGCTGGTTTTGACGACGTGCGGCTGTACGTTCGGCCGGCGTTACGTGAATTTTTCAGAGCACGTCGGCGATGATCTGGCCTACCTGGGCTACGAGGCGCTGATCGACGACGATTACCCGCGCGCCGTCCGGCTGTTCGAATCCGCCGTCGCGGCCAACGACCGCGTACCGGGCTGGTGGAAAGACCTGGGCATCGCCTACCAGCAACTCAAGCGCTTCTCCGACGCGGCCGACGCCTTTCAGCGCGCCCACGATCTCGATCCTTCCGACGCCGAGACGAAGCAAGCCGCCGACTATTGCCGAGCGAGGGCAAGAACGTCGACTTAGAAGATCGGCTCCGATACACTAGACACTAGGCGTGCGCCGATGGTTTGAGTCGTTTGCGCGCGAACTCACTTCAATTGGAGTGTCTCATGCTCCGTGCTGCCTTTTGGACGTTAGCGGTCGGATCATGTCTGATCGGGCGAACTGCAGCGGATGTCGACCGAGAACTGACGCACATACTGATTGATGGAGTCGAAATTCCGTTCGGCGAGACCGTCGAAGTCGTTGGTATTTGTCAAGCTCACGATCATTTTTTCGACTCAGGCGAGGCGTCGATACTGGGGTTAAGATTCAACGGCAAACCCAACCAGGAAGGAGTCACATTTCAACTGACGGCTGCACGGACCACGATGTGGCCAAAGCTTGGTTCGTTGAAACGAGGCGAGTACTTCAAAGTGAGCGGGCGGTTGATGGACGCACGGGGTCAGGGGCCGCAGAAAACGTGCAAGGTAGTCGTTGAACGACTCGAACCCATTGCGGCGGCGCCGTTGGTGTTTGCCGATTTCGTCAACCGGCGCGCGACATTCGAGGGAACCGCGGACGCTGGCGGAATTCTGAAGTCGGGCGCCGAAACCGCGTGGCTTGATGGCTTCGCGTGGCCGCCAGAGGTCGAAGGCAAAAACGTCTCGGTTTCGGGCGCCATTCGCCGCGATGAAGCCGGCTGGAGAATCTTGCGGCCGAGATGGAAATTGGTTGACTTGGCCGACCAAATCGGTGCCGAGGTTTTGCTCGACGGGACGCTATGGAGCCTGAACGGCGAATGGTGGTTCGAGTACCGCGGCGAAAAACTCTATCTCACGACGACCCGCGGCCCGGTGATGGCCTTGGACGGCGACCATCATGGGCAATGGGCGCGCGTGACCGGCAAATTGGCTCGGCAACTGCGGCCCTCGCTGAGCCAGATTTCGATCAAGTCGGACCGCGACCTCGTGCCTTGTTTCGTAGTTCGCGGCGCGCGCGTCGAGTTTGCCGAACAACCATTCAGTTGGTCGGATCGATTCGGGTGGCTTTATTCGACATGTTATTCGGTCCGCGATGGCGTACCGGAATTGTTGGCCGAATCGAGTTTCCGCAGGAATATCCTAGGTAACGAGACGATGTCGCGATTGTATTTAGAACGGAATTACAAGGCGCTGTGCGTGATTTTGCGAAACTGGACGCCGAAGACGGCGCAGGTCGTAGCGGGGCGGATGGATGACGAAAAGTTGCCGCAGACGCTGCGACTGCTGTATGCGACCCTGCTGGCAAGAGCGAATGACCTTCGAGGCAAAATGTTTCTGATCAATGCCGTCGAGGCGCGACGCTCGAATATCATGCTCGACGCGCTTTATTGCTTGGGGGCATTCCCAACGATCGCACCGGACCTGAAGGAGATCGAGGTCCGCGTCAAATGGTCCGAGAGGACATTGATCTCGATCATGCTCGACCGATCGGCCGTGGGTGAAGAAGCGCAAGCCGATTTTTTGGGCCGATCCGCAGCGTCTCTCAGTATGGCCGACGCCGCGGCCATCTATTCCGAGATTCCCGCGGTGCTCATGGAAATCAATACGCCCGCCGCTTGTGGCGCATTGATCGCCTACGTCGAGGCGAATCCTGAAAAGGGCGCAGCCATCGTCCGGGATATCTGCTGGTCCGGCGCGACTTTACCCGTCGAGGACTTGCTGAAACTTGAAGCTGTCACGCAAGCCGAGTACGCGCGATACGGCATCCTTGTACAACTTCTGCGGCAGAAGCACCGCTCCGCGGGCGAGCGGTTTTATAAAGACGTCGAAGACTATTACTTTGAATTCCGCAACCACTCGTGCCCGGAAGTGCTGGCGGCGATTCGTTCTCACCTCGACGAATTGCGGGACGGCGGCTTGAATCACGCCCGAATGCTGCTGGCTCTGGGCGAAAAGGATCCGGCGAAAGCCGTCATTGCGATGCTCGACGAACCGACATGGAAGGACAAGAGCCTTGCTTTGTACGAATTGTCGCGGCTGCGAGACGCGCGTGTGGTCGGTCCCGTGGCGCGCTTGCTGTGCGAAGCCGCTGACGACTATTTGAATGCCGATTCCGAGCTGACGGCAACGCAGGCCGTCGAGTATGCGCTTGCCGCCATCGCTGGCGCGGGGACCAAGGAGAGCCTCCACGCTCTGGTCGACTTGTTGAGGGTCGACCTTTCGCGATTTGGCGCCTACATCGATCGAGAGGGATTCCGGCGCATCATAGCCGCTCATTTGATCGAACTGACTGGCGAATCGTTCGGCCTCGACGCCGATGCTTGGCGAAATTGGCTCGAAACTCAAGCCGAAGGCAAATGACACGACAGCAGCGTCTCGCGCCCACCTTCCACAAGCATGTGCTGTGGAAAAAGGACTACCAATAATGTCGACGCTCGCCAAGCACTTGACGTTCATCGAGTTGGTGAAAGACTTCGAAATTCGGCCCATCCGCAACGCACGAGAGTTGCGGAAAGCGCATCGCATCGTCGAAGGGCTGATGAGCAAGGTCGGGCTGAGCAAAGACGAACGCGATTATTTGGAGGTGCTCAGCATTCTGGTCGAACGCTACGAGACCCGACTAGCGCCGCTCGACGAACTGTCGCGCATGCCGCGATGCTCGCCCATCTGATGGAAGCCAAGGCCGTCAGCCAAGCGGACGTTTCGCGCGGGACCGGCATTTCTCCCGCGACCATTTCGAACGTCCGGGCCGGCCGCCGCGACTTCAGCAAAGCAGACATTCGCAAGCTGTGCGACTATTTCCATTCCGCACTGGGCGCCTGGCTTTGAGCATCGAGGGACGCGACGGTTTTAGCCTCTTAGCCTCCGATGTCGAGCCGCGACGTGGCCCGCGAACACGGCACAAGCGAGGACGCTTGTGCTACGGGGCTATTTGCCGTCGTCTCTGGCGGGCGGATCGTCGGTCGCCGCGATTTCCGTGCGCAGTAGCCGCCCGCCGATTTTGCGTTCGTGCTAGACAGGAAATCGGTCAGCCGGGCGTGGGGCTCCGCAAGTCGCGAATCAAGCGGTTCTTCAACTCGTGCAATCGAGGTTCGAGGCCGACGGGATATTCGTGCGGGTTCACCAGACGCTTGATGCTCGGCGAGAAACGGGCCAATTGCGCGGCGGCGTAATCGCGGCTTTCCGAGAGCGAAGGCGGCTGGTAGACCAGCCGGCCTTGGCGAAAGATCGGCGCGAGCAATTCCGAATGGGTCACGCCTGCCGGAATGCGCTTGCGGCAGATGCGCGTCTTGCAGTCCCGGCGGCTTGGCTCAACACGCGAACGTCTGCGAGCCGCCGTCGACGCGAATCACCTGGCCGCTAATAAAACCGGCGCCGGGCGAGCAAAGGAAGCCGACGACGCTGGCGACCTCGTGCGGGCGGCCGTAGCGATCGAGCGTCCCCTCGGTGACGAGACGTTCTTGCTCGATTTCGTGGATTCGCAAGAACCGCTCGGTGACGGTCCCGCCCGGGGCCACGCAGTTGACCGGGATGTTGTGCGGCTTGAGCTGCTCGGCCAGGCAGCGAGTGTATTCGTGGACGGCCGCCTTGGCGACGGCATAAATCGAACCGCTCGGGCGGCCCACGCAGCCGGCGATGCTGCCGATGGTGATGATCCGGCCGCTCTTGCGCGCCATCATTTCGGGCGCCACCTCGCGGCAGCAAAGCATGGCGGAAAGCAGATTGCGGTCAAGTACGCTGCGCAGATCGTCGAGCGAGATGCTCAGGCAATCGTCCTGCTCCGGACGGCCGCCGCGGCCTTGGCCGGTCCCCCCGGCGCCGATGTCGCCGCCGGCGCAGCAGACGAGCAGATCGATGCGCCCCCAGCGCCCGCGGATTTCGCCGGCGATACGGCTGACTTCGGCTTCGTCGCAGACATTTCCCCACACCGGCATCGCCTCGCCCGAGTTGCGCCGCGCGATCTCGTCGGCCAATTGCTGCATCGTCTCGCCTTCGCCGAACGTCCGCGGGCTGTCTTCGCGCGTGCCATGCACGGCGACTTTGGCCCCCAGCCGGCAAAGCTCTTCGGCCATCACGCGGCCCAAGCCGCGAGAGGAGCCGGTGATCCAGGCGGTTTGACCGGAAAGCGTGCGAGTTTCGCTCATCGTTGATTACCCTTGGATGCTAATTCTCGGCCCTCACCCTAGCCCTCTCCCAGAGGGAGAGGGGACAACATCAGCTTTGTTTCGTAACGCGCTTAGCGATCTGACCGAGATCGCACAGTTCTGCTCGCTCCCCGGCGTCGCGGACGAGATTGCAAATCAACCGGATCGTTTCGAACTTGGGATCCTCGACGACCAGGCAGGATGGATGCGCCAGGAAATCGAACACGCTGCCGGTCTCGATCGCCCACTCGACGCCCATCTGGATCGCGCGGCAAAAATCCTTGAGCTTCCAATGTCGATTGCGGAAGGCCCCGACGTCGCTGATCGGGTTCATCGGAACTTCGATCAGCCCGCTCGGGTAGACGAACGGCTGCGCCAAACGCTGCGCGGCCAGGATCGACTCCATCGTGCGCGTGCTCGGCGCCTCGCCGTCGAGCTCGTTTTCGTGGGCCGGGTATTTGCTGCTCACCCAGTCGAAGCCTTGGGCCAGCAGCATCCGCTGCACGTCGGGGCTGTTTTCCAGCCCGTCGAGAAATCCGCCGGGCGTGCGGAAGCCGGCGGCGTCGATTCCGGCCCGCTGCTTCAACGCCTGCGAGGCCAGGCGAATGTTCTCGTCGATGATCTCCGCGGCCGTCTTTCCGGCGACCAGCCAGGGGGCGCGGCGAAAGCGAAATTGCGTCTCTTCCGGCGTTTTCGCCCGCACATAGACGTGATCGTAGGTGTGGTTGCCGATCGGGTGGCCGTCGGCCGCCAGTTTTTTGAGCCATTCGACGTCGGGCTGCTCGAGCACGCGGGCGACGCAGAAGAAATGGATTCGGCCGCCGGCCTGCTTGACGACTTCGGCCGCTTCGACGGCGTATTGCTTGGTCGGCCCGTCGAGGTTTCCCTTCTCGTAGTCCCACTCAGTCATCTCGCGGCGCGGATACTCACGACTCATTTCCAGATCGAGCGTGATGGCGATCTGCGCTTTGCGCCTCGGCGCCTCGGCGCGCAACGAGCCGCTTGCCGCCACGGTTGCGAGAGCCGCGGCGCCGCTGAGAAACGTGCGGCGCGAAAAGCTGGTCGCGCGGAGCTCGCCGCCTGCTGACGGCGGACTGGCCTCGCTGACGCTTCCGCTTGGTAAGAGACTCATCGCGCCGCCTTGGCCGCTTGCGGCTTCAAGTATTGCACCCACGAAACCTGCGTGACCAGTTGGTTCAAGGCGGCGAACGAAATGTGGGCGTTCGTGGCGTACTTGGGAGTGTCGTTCGCCGGAAACGTGGCCAGCGTGGCGTCGCCGACCAGGAACACGTTGAAGTCGCGGGCCAGGTTTTCGTAGCCCGCCGTGGTGCGGCAGAAACACATGTCGGTGGCGTAGCCCGTCAGCAGCACGTGGCGAATGCCTTGCTGCTGCAAGAATTCTTTAAGCGGCGGATAGCCGGCTGTGTCGTAAATCACGACGTCCTGCGGATCGACGTCGATATCGCGCGTGACCGGGATCGGCAGTTGCCAGAAGCCCGCGTTGTTGTACTTGGTGCCGGCGTCGAGACCAGGAAACTGCCGGAAATAGTCGATCACCGGCTTGTCGCTCGACAGTTCGAGCGCGGCGGGCAGCGGCTCGCCGCGGTAATCGAAGCTGGCGAGCTTTTCTCGCAGCTCGCGTGCCCCGGCCTTGCGGTCGCTGTCGCTCGGCGTCTGCTTGAACGAGCGATAGAGCTTGCGGCGGATCGGGTCTTCGTCGCCGGGCAAGCTATACATCACCAGCTTGGCCTTGCCGCGCAGCGATTTCAAAAACGGGTTGATGACTTCGTGAGTGTGGCGCGCCGCCAGATGGTTCTTTTCCACGGTGCAAAAATCGCAGACGCCGGCCGGCTCGGGCGTCGTCCAGCCTTGGCCGTCGTCGATGCCCCAGGGGTGGACCATGATCACCGCCGTCTCGGCCGCGCGCAGGCGGTTGGGCATCTCGATGATTCCGCGCGCGTTGTACGAAAATCGCCAAGCCCGGACTTCGAGATCGGCGTTGGCGTCGTCGACCAGCCGCGGCGCCTCGTAGCGAACGGTCTCTCGGACCGGCTCGACGAACTCAGGATAGTCCGCCAACAGCGGCGGCGGATCGACGAGCCGCGTCAGGCGGTTTTCATAGGTCCGCCCGCCCGGCGCCGGTTCGGCGGCGAAACTGGCCGGCGCCCCGGAACAGAGAATGCCCGAACAGAGACAGATCGTCGTTTGAATGAACTGCCAGGCGGCTCGCCGCCGCCGCTTGCTGGAGCGTCGCATCGACTTTCTCCCGAGGGGTTCTGTTTCGGACGGCCGATTTTTCGGACCGTGGTGCGCCTTCGCAAGCCACGCAGACTACCGGCACGATATCGCCTCGCAACTCGACCTTCAAGCATTTCGTCTGGTTCGAAACTACATTGCCGCCGCTTTCGCCCGCGCGGGGCGACGGACATCAAGTCCGAATGCCGCACGGCCGATACTTACGACTGGGCTATCTGTCCGGCGGCATGGAAGCGAAAGATCGCACACGATGGCGGGCGACGCTGCGGCACGACCGCGAAAGGCACTCGCCTGGGCCGCGGCGGCCTTCTGCACGGTGCAACTTACCCTCGCCGCGGCGATTGAATTCCACGCACGGGGCTTGCGCGATCCCGTTTACGGCCGCAAACTCGACCAGTTGCAGGCGCGGCTGGCCGCGGCGCCCGCCGGCGTCCCGCTCGTGCTGGCCCTGGGCAGTTCGCAAACCTTCGACGGCTTCGACGCGGAACTGTTGGAATCTCGATGGCAGTCGAGTTCCGGGCGCCAAGCGATCGTCTATAACTTCGGCTTGCCGGGCGCCGGCCCGCTGAGCGAATTGCTGGTGCTGAAGCGGCTGCTCCGAGAAGGGATTCGGCCCGACTTGCTTCTGATCGAGGTCACGCCGGCCTTGATGCACGGCGCCGAACAGGTGGCCATGACCGGCGACCGGCTGGCGCTCGACGAACTGGCCTCGGCGGCGCCGCTGGCCTCCGGCGACGACCATTTTATCGCACGGCGGTGGCTGCGATCGCTGATTCCTTTTCACACCCACCGCGAAAGCTTGTTGCGCGCGTTCTCCCCTGCTTGGGCCCCGCCGCGCCGTTGGGGAATGACCTTTCAACCGTTTGGACCTTACGGATGGGAGAGCATTCCTCAGACATCCGACGCCGAGCGCGCGGCCTATGCCGCGGTGATCTGCGACGCCTACCGCGGAATTCTGGGCGGGGGTCGCCTCGACGATCGGTCGTGCGATTATCTGCGACAGTTGCTCGACGTCTGCCGGCGCGAACGACTTGAAGCAACGTTGGTAGTCATGCCCGCGGCGAGCGAATTCCGTGGCCTGAGCTCCACGGCGATGCAGTCGGCCGTCGAGGCGCATCTGGCCGACCTCGCCAGCGAGTATTCGATTTCGTGCATCGATGCGCGCGACTGGATGGCCGACGGCGATTTCTTCGATTCGCAGCATCTGATGGCCGCGGGCGCTCGAGCCTTTACCGAAAAGCTGTGCCAGCGCCTGCCCTCGATCGACGCCAACGAAGGCAACCTGGCGGCGAATGCCGGCGATCTGCGGAAATAACCGCATCATGTCCACCGAGGGCCGGAGTGGAATCGCGGCAGGCGGCAGTCTACGATAGAAGCCTGCAGCGACGGCGAGCGAAGCGACGTTTATCGGTTTTGACAATCCAAATCGGTAATCTCGTGGTGGACCGTCTGTAGGGAACGCCCTCCGCGGCGTTCCGTGGACCGGCCGCGCGACGTCCCCTCGCAGATCGTGGAACGCCGCGGAGGGCGTTCCCTACAGAAGGCTTTGCCGATTTCGAATGTCAAAAACGATTAGGGCGGAGCGATTGTGGCCTCAAGCACTGAATCTATCCAACAAGACGGCGCCTCCCCGACGATCGACCAACGGCGATTGCTGGCCCTCTATCGCACGATGCAGCTCATTCGGCAATGCGAAGAGCAATTGGCGCGTTTGCACCAACGCGGACTGGTCCTCGGCGCCTGCCACACTTACGTCGGCGAGGAAGCGATCGCCGCCGGCGTTTGCGCCCACCTGACGCCGGAAGACGCCGTATTCAGCACCCACCGCGGCCACGGGCATGCCCTGGCCAAGGGACTGCACCCGCGCGAGCTGATCGCCGAGCTGTTCGGGCGAGCGAGCGGCTGTTCGCGCGGCCGCGGCGGCAGCATGCACTTGTTCGCGCCCGAAATCGGGCTGATGGGCACCAGCGGCATTGTCGGCCCTTGCATTTTGCAGGCGGCCGGCGCCGGGTACAGCCATAAGCTGTTGGGCCGCGATCGAGTGGCCGCGGCCTTCTTCGGCGACGGCGCGGTGAACAACGGCGCCTTTCACGAGGGGCTGAACATGGCCAGCATTTGGAAGCTGCCCGTGCTGTTCATCTGCGAAAACAACCAGTTCGCCACCGAAGTGCCGTTTCAATACGCCAGCGGAATCACGGACGTCGGCCGGCGGGCCGCGAATTACGGAATGCCCGGCTTCGAGGTCGACGGCAACGACGTGCTGGCCGTCTACGAAGTCGCCCGCGAGGCCGTCGAGCGGGCCCGCTCGGGCGGCGGCCCCACGTTGATCGAGTGCAAAACCTATCGCACCCGGCCGCATGCCGAAGGGATGGGCGATTTCGGTTACCGCACGCGAGAAGACGTCGACGCTTGGAAGACTCGCTGCCCGATCAAGCGGCTGCGAGATCGCCACGGTTCCGGCGGCGGACCGGACGGGGAACCGCTGACAAAAGAGTTCGACGCGATCGACGCCGAGATTGGCGCGCTCGTCGCCGAATCGTCGCAGGCGGCCGAAGCCGCAGCCTGGCCCGACGGCGCCACGGCCGTCGAACACGTCTACTGCGAGCGGCCTTCTGGATCGTTGCCTCCTCCGCCTGCGCCCGGCGCTCGACAGATCACCTACGCGGGCGCGACGCTCGAAGCCTTGAAATACGAAATGCAGCACAACGCGGGCATCTTCGTGATGGGCGAGGGCATCGGCCGGCGCGGCGGCAACTTCCGCACGACCGAGGGGCTTTACGACTTGTTCGGCCCCGAGCGATTGTGCGACACGCCGATCAGCGAACGAGGCTTCGTCGGGCTGAGCTGCGGCGCGGCCATGACCGGCGCCCGGCCCGTGATCGATTTCATGTTCCTCGATTTCATCAACGACGCTTTCGGCGAATTGGTCAACCAGATCGCCAAGATGCAGTACATGAGCAGCGGGCGGCTGACCATGCCGGTGCTGCTGCGCGGCTGCATCGGCATCGGCCACTCGGCCGCCACGCACCATTCGAGCAGCTTTTATTCGATCTACAGCCATATTCCGGGCCTGCGAGTGGTCGTCCCTTCGTCGCCCTACGACGCCAAGGGGCTGTTTCACCATGCCCTGCGAGTTCAAGATCCGGTGCTGTTTCTGGAACATCGCGAGTTGATGGCGATGAAAGGCCCGGCGCCCGAAGAGCCTTACGAAATCGAGTTCGGCAAGGCCGCGGTCGTGCGCGAGGGGGCCGACGTGACCGTGGTCGCCATCGCCTTGATGGTACATCGCGCGTTGGCCGCCGCCGAAAAACTTGCCGGCCGGGGCATATCGGTCGAAGTGGTCGATCCGCGCACGGTCTCGCCGCTCGATACGGAAACCATTCTTCGCTCAGTCGCCAAGACCGGGCGACTGTTGATCGTCGACGAGGAGTATCCGCCGTGTAGCGTCGCCTCGGAGATCGCGGCGCAGATCGCCGATCGCGGCTTCGACGAGCTCGACGCGCCGATCAAACGGCTCAACGGCGCCTTCACGCCGACGCCCTACAGCCCGCCGCTGGAGCGGGCGGTCGTGCCGGGCGAAACAGAGATCGAGGGGGCGATCGTCGAGTTGTTGGCCGAGTGAACGGCGAAAGGCGAAGCGATGGCGATTGAAATCACCGTTCCCCGGCTCGGCTGGTCGATGGACGAAGGACGTTTCGCCGAGTGGCTCAAGCGCGACGGCGAGTGGGTCGACAAGGGGCAAATGCTGTTCGTACTCGAAGGGGACAAGGCGGCCCAGGAAATCGAATCGTTCGACGAAGGGACGCTCTGCTTGTCGCCGGCGAGCCCGCAAGCGGGCGACGTGGTCCAGGTCGGGCAGGTGATCGGGCTATTGCTCGCCAAGGGGGAAACCCCTCCGCCCGCTCAGGCAATTGACAGCGCGGCGAAAGAAGTTTCCTCGCCCGCCGGCCCGGCCGTGCGGCGGATGGCTCGCGATCGGGGCGTCGATTTAGATCAACTCGCCGGGTCGGGCCCTGGGGGACGAATTCTGCTTGAAGACGTCGAGGCCGCGTGTGCGCCGATGGCGAATGTCGAAGCGCTCAGCCACGCCCAGACCAATGGCGGCGGGTCGAGCGTCGAGCGTTCGGCGAAGTCTGCCCTGTCCAGCCCTCGCGCGCGGCGGGCGGCCAAACAACTCGGCGTCGATTGGAGCAGCCTGAGCGGAACGGGCCGCGGCGGGCGGATTCGCGAGCGCGACGTGCAAGCCGCGGCCGGCCGACGCACGGGCGGCGCGGCGGAAGCCGGCGCCCCGCTTTCTCCGCTGCGCCGCACAATCGCCCAGCGGATGGTCGAAAGCTTGCGCACGACCGCGCCGGTCACGCTGACCACCAAGGTCGACGCGGCCAACCTGCTCAATTTGCGAGGCCAATTCAAAGTCGCAGCGAAAGCCTCGGACGCGATGGCGCCTGAGAGGCCCAACGCGCAAATCATTGTGCCGAGCATCACCGACTTGCTCGTCAAGCTGACGGCGGCCGCGCTGGCGCGCCATCCGGCCCTCAATTCCCATTGGGAGGACGACCGCATCGTACAGCCTGCGGGCATCCATGTCGGAATCGCGGTCGATACCGAAGCGGGCTTGTACGTGCCGGTGATTCGCGACGTTCAAAGTTTAGGCGTGAAAGAAATCGCCGCGCGGTCGAAGACGTTGATCGAACAGGCGCGCTCCAGAAAACTTTCCGCCGACGAGTTGCGCGGCGGCACGTTCACGATTACGAATCTCGGCGCCTTGGGGATCGACGCCTTCACGCCGATCATCAACCTGGGGGAAACGGCGATCTTGGGCGTCGGCGCCATCCGCCGCGAGCCGGTCGTCTCGGCCGACGACCGCATCGTGCCGGGCGACGTGATGACATTGAGTCTGACCTTCGACCATCGCGTAGTCGACGGCGCCCCGGCAGCCCGGTTCTTGCAGACCCTGCGCGAAGCCATCGAAAACCCGGCGGCGTGGCTCTTGGCGTAAGTCGCGATTCATGAATATCCCTTTTCGGATTGATCGACATGTACGCCTTGCGCATCGCCATTTTTCGTAAACTCTCGACCGCCGCGATGGCATTGCTTGCGGTCCTCGGCTGGTTTGAAATGGCGGCGGATGCGGCGCGCGCCCAATCGACAAGCAAGTCCGAAGTAATCGACCTATCGCTGTTGATTGCGCCGGAGTATCCGTGCAATTGGGCCGGCGGCTGGCCGCAGTTTCAGGTCAACCACTATCTGCGAATCGGCAAGCTCGGTCCCTACAACGACGACGCGCTGTTCATCGACGGCAACACGGGCACGCAACTCGACGTGCCGGCGCATTCGATTCCTCTGCCCGAGACGAACTTGCCCAATGCCGGGCCTTACGGCCGCATCTTTACCGACAACGCGCCGGCCTGGCAGTTCGGCGGCGAGGCCTGCGTGATCGATTGCCGCGATCTGGTCGATGCGAAGACGAACGGCCGTAGCGAGCTGATTACGAAGGACCGCGTCATCGCCTGGGAGGAAAAGCATCGGCCGCTCAAAACGGGCGACGTGGTGCTGTTCCGTAGCGGCTACACCGACAAGTATTACCGGCCGCTGCCGGCCGGGCGCCGCTTTCTGGCCGATCCGCTCGAAGCCGCGGCGCCGGCCTGGCCGGACCCCGATCCCGAGTGCATGGAGTACCTGGCCAGCCGCAAGGTGATGACGCTCGGCACGGACAGCCCGACGATGGGGCCGATCCCCGACCTGGCCGAACCGACGCACCTGGCCGGTCTGAAGCACGGCATGATCTGGACCGAGAGCGCCACGGGGCTGGGCAAGCTGCCGACAACCGGCGCCTTTTATTGCATGCTCGCGCTCAAGCACGCCGGCGACTTTTACAGCGAAGGCCGCGCGCTGGCGATCGTCGGCGATCCGCTGGCCGGGCAGTTGATCGAATCGGCCCGCAGTCGGCGCGTCGCCGATCTGTCTGTTTCGCTATCGACCGAGCTGCCCGTGAGTTGGCCGGGAGCGGGCGTCGGCCATCACCGGCAAACTTATTTGAAGGCGCCGTTGTATTTCGCGGCGAACCTGGGCGTGTTCCACACGACGCACGTGCTCGATTCGCACGCCGGAACGCACCTCGTCCCGCCCAGCTACGCACTACCGCCCGAAGGTTTCGACGACGCCGACTACGCCCCCGAAGTGCAAACTTGGCTGAAAGAGTACGAAGCTCGCTATGGCCGTCGCGGCGCGAGCGAAACGACCGCCGAGCAAGTTCCGCTAGCGCAAACGTGCGGTTGGGCGCGGGTGATCGACGTCGCCCATCGCATTGGCGAGACGCAGCAGTCGCAATGGCCGGCATCGCCCGAGATTCGCGTGGCAGACATCGAGCGCTATGAAGCCGAGCACGGCGCGCTCCAGCCGGGCGAGATCGTGATTTTCAAAAGCGGCTACACCGACGCCCATTTCAAGCCGCTGCCCGAGGGACAGGCTTTCTTGGCCGATCCGCTCAATGGCAAGCGCGAAGGCTGGCCGGCGCCCGGTCCGCCGGCGATCGTGTATCTGGCCGAAAAAGGCATTCGCTGCGTGGCGACCGACGGGCCGACCCTGGGCGGCGCCGAACCCAAGCGGGCCTTGATGACCTATTGGGCGCTGGGCAGCCACGGGATGGTCGGCGTCGAGTTTTTGATGGCGCTCGACAAGCTTCCCGACCGCGCCTATTTCATTTTTGCGCCGCTGAAGGTTCGCGGTTGTCACGGCGGACCGGGCCGGGCGATCGCGCTGTATTGATTTTGCCCCGGCTGTGGCGCAAGCCCCGCCTACATGTTCGTCCGGTCGTCGGCCGCGGCCGGATCGACCAGCGCGTCGAGGGCCGCCGACAACAGCGCGTCGTACTCCCTGGTCTGCGAATACACGCGGCAGATGCGGTAGCTCAGCGGAATCTGCCGGAACAACTCGCTGGCCGTCAGTTCGCGAATCTCGTTGCGCGCCGGGTCGAACAGGAAGTTCTGCCCGCTCGTCGGGCCGCGAGTGCCGGGCCGGTGAACGTGCCGGGCCAGATCGACGCGCAACGGCAAATCGCGCATCGCGGCCGGCAATTGGCTGCGCAAGGCGCGCTCGACGAATTCCGCCTGGCTGAAGATGCTGCCCGCCTCGGCTGAGGTGGGCGAGAAAAACAGCGTCCGCTCGCAGGCCATTCGCCAGCGCACGTGCCGGCCGGCGAAGCGCCGCCAGCGAAGTCCCAACTCGCGGCGCTCGGGCTCGCCGCTTTCCGCCCACCGCGGCGCGTCGACCAGCAGCGACCACTCGGTGAATCGCAGGTATTCATCGAGCTGCTGGAGCGGGTTGCCGGAGAACAAATACGGTTTGCTGTCGGCGAACAGATCGGCCAGCTCCAAATCGATCGCCCTCACCGTGCGATGAAAGTAAATCGACCGAAAAAGCTCGGCGCGCACGCCGATGAACCGCACCAGCGCCGGCAGGCCGCGCGCATGAATGGTCAGCCCGCGCTCGCTGAAAAAGCTGTAGTGCAGCAGCCGCTCCAAATCGAAGGCCCGGCCGTTGAACCCCGACATGTAAGCGTCGCGGAGCACGAAATCCATGTTGTCGATCGTGTACAGTCCGCAAAACAGACTGCGCAGATGGCAGAGCCAGCGCGGGGCCTGACCCGCGTCGTCGGCCTTGGGCCGCGCGATCAGAAATGCGATTTGTTCGGGATCGAGTCGCTCGTTGTCGGCCAGCCGTCCTTGCGGATTGCGGCGCACGCGGCGCAGCAGGTCGCCGAGCCGGTCGCGAATGATCGCCGCGCCGAGCGTTTCATGCGTCAGGCCATGACCGGCCAGAAAATGTTCGTCGAAAAAGTGCCCGAACGGTCCGTGTCCGACGTCGTGCAGCAGGCCGGCAAGCCGCAGCAACGACTCGACATAAGGGCGGCTGGGAGCGCCGGGGCAGACTTCGGCCAGGCTCTCGTAGAGCGCGGCCGTCGCGCGACTGGCCAGATGCATGACGCCCAGCACGTGCTGAAAGCGGGTGTGCTCGGCCGAGGGAAACACCCACCAGGCCGTTTGCAACTGATGGATTTGCCTTAACCGCTGCACCCAAGGATGGTCGATGATCTCGCGCTCGGTCGCTTCGCCGTCCGCGGCGTCGCCGCGGCTGGTGAAGGCGATGTAGCCGTGGACCGGATCGTGGCTCAGTCCTTCGAGCTGAAAGTCTCTCATGCGGCGAATTACTCTTCGCCCGGCACGGTCAACGGCTGGCCGTTATGTTCGGCGCCGAGCGACAGCAGGAAGGGAACGGCGCGCTGGGCCCATTGGCCGGCGTCGGGATACGATTTCGCGCTGGGGCCGAAACAGCTTTGCAGCATGTCGGTGTTGATGATTCCGGGGTTCAGCGGGACGCAGGCCATGCCCGAGGGCAATTCGTCGGCCAAAGCCCGCGACAGGCCCTCGACGGCCCACTTGGTGGTGCAATAGGGGGCGACTTCCGGCGACGTAGAACGGCCCCAGCCCGAGCTGAAATTGACGATCATTCCGCTCGACCTGGCCAGCATCGGCGGCAAAAAGTGGCGCACGACGTTGGCGACGCCCGAAACATTGACGGCCAGCAACTGATCGAATTCGGCCGGCGAAATTTCCCACAAGGGCGCGTTGCGGTTGACGATCGCCGCGTTGTTGACGAGCAAATCGGGCACGAAGCCTTCCGCGGCGGCTTTCGCCGCCCAAGCTCGCACTTCGTCGTCGCGGCTGACGTCGAGCCGCTCGAAGGCGTACGGCGCAGAGAACTGGCGGCGCAACGCATCGACCGCCTGCGGATTGCGGGCACAGCCCCAAACGACGTGCCCGCGGGCCGCGAAGCCTGCCAGCATGGCGCGGCCCAGCCCGCGGCTGGCCCCGGTCAGTAGGATGTTTTTGGTTTTTTCCGGCGGCACGTTGCGATTCCTTGACGCACCAGAGGCGGCTTACTTTAGCTTCACGCGCGGCTCGACCCAAACCGCCTTCGCCCCCAAATTCGAACCGGGGCAAAGCACGCGAAGCTCCAAGGTCTGCACCTTGCCGATGAACGCCTCGCAGTGGTCCGTGTCTTGCTGGCCCGCGATCTGCTTCGATCTCCAAAGCAGCCCGCCGTCGCCCCACAACTCGAAGGTCAACGGAGTGCGGGAAGGGGAAGGCCATTCGGCGAGACCGACGTCGGCGATGAACGTCAGGGCCTTCTTGTTCACCAGGTAAGCGACGCTGGAGAACCCCTTCGAAGCCGGCGGCGCGAACAGCCCTTTGGGCGACAGTTTGCCATCGACCTTGAGTTCATCGCGATTGTCGGTCCGTCCTTTGTGAAACGAATTCCGATCGACGAGGGGGTTCACTTCCGGCAGGTCGGCCAAGTATTTCGTCTCTGTGCCGGCGGCCGGAGCGTCGGCGTCGAGTTCGCCGAGCCGTTTTTCGACGGTCTCTTTTTCCAGTCCGCTGAGAAACGGCAGTGCGCGGCGATACCAGAACGCGGCCCGATTCAAGATAGCGGCCCGCGCCGGACCCTTTTCCGTTCCCGCGAACTCCCACCAATCGTCGGCCAACGCCTTTTGGTCTTCGGCCGAACCGGGTTTGGCCAGATCGCGCTCGGCGAGCGCCTTCAGCGCAGGATCGGAACCTCGCGCGAGATAGGCGAGCCCTTCGTCCCACTGCTGTTTGACGAGACAATAGAACTTGCCCGCCGCCAAGTTCGCGTCGGGATCGTTTTCGTCCGCCGCGAGGCGCTCGAAATCCTGGCGGACGGCTGCACCGGCCTTGGCGATGCGGTCCGCCTCGCGCTTCTTGTCGGCGATTTCCTTCATCTGCCGCGGATCTTTCAGAGCGCGGGCCGCCGACTGGGCGATGCCGGCCGACCTGGCCGCTTGCTCGTAGTCGTCGGCCGAAACGCATTCATCGACGAGCGGCAAAGCCGCGTCGACCAGTTCTTGCTTGAGCTGCGGCGTGGCGGCCGTTTTGCCGGCCTTTGCAAGGGCTTCGAGCTTCAGCGCGCGTGCGTCGACCTGATACCACTTCGCCATTTCGTCGACCGCCGCGACGACGATCTTCGCGCTGCCTCCTTCGGCCCCCGCGTCGCGAGCCATCCGCAACAGCACGTACTGCGCGGCGGCATCGGCTTGGTTTTCCGACGCTTTGTCGATCAGCTTGAACGCCAGGGCCTGCTTTTGTTCGAGTTGCTTTGCATTCGCCAACGCGTCGCCGTAGAGGTCGCGCGCCTGGCGTTCCGCCTTGGCCAAATCCTTTTGATCGGGAACCGGCGGCTTGATCTCGGGGCCGTTGAGCAAGGCGCCTAGGGTGAGGCGATCGTGCCGCGGCGCCGAACCGCGCGGGGCGGCGCGTTCGGGCGCTGTCGATTGGCCCGGCGACTGGCGGATTGGGCCGGCGACTTTTTCGGCGTCGGAAGGCGTCGTCTCGCCGACGAGCGGGTTCCGGTCGATCGTCTGGTCCGATCGCGTGGTTTTGTCCGGCTCGAGGATAACCCGAGACGACGCGCCCAGGCCGGACGAATTGGCCTTCGGCGGCTTCACGGCGCGGTCGAGGCGCTGCCGTGCAAGTTCTTTGGCGGTTGCGGCGCCGGAGCTCGCCGGTCCAGCAGACTCGGGCGCCGCATGCGAAGCGGCCGAATTCGCGGCCGTCGCTTTCGCTCGCACGAGGGAATCTTGGTCGGCAAGCTGGAGCAGATAGTATGCCGAGACGAGCAGCGTGACGGCCACGACGACGACCGCCGCGGGCGTTTGCCAAGCGGCTTTGCGACGGACGACCGATCTCGTGGAAATCGTCGGAACATAAGGCGCCGCGGGCTGCGGCGGCATCGCGGCGGGAAGCGGCTGCACGGGCTGCGGATAAGGCCGCGGCGCCAGCGATGGGGCGCCGATTGGCGCGGGCGCGAGCAGGGGCGCCGCGACGGGCGCCGGCGCCGCCGGCGGATGGGCCGCGGGCAACACGGGCCCTTGCGGAGTTACCGGCTTCGCCCCCAGCAGCCGATCTCGCAACTGCTGATCGTAGGAGGTTTTTTTCCCCGGTTCGAGCAGGCAGTGTCGGGCGCCCGCCAACTCGTTGAGCAACTTTTGCGATTCCGGCGAATGCGGACCCGTTTGAAACGTGCGGACGTGGGCCATCAACCGGTCGGCGGCGTTCGAGATGATGTCGGGATCATCCTCGAACAATTCCACCGCCAGCAGCCGATAGTGGTTCGGCGGTTGGTCCTTGGGGGGAATTCCCAACCATTTGCGGTATGGATCGAACGGCTCCGGCATTCGACAGGCCTATGCGGTGCGATAAGAATCACCCGTTGAAGTTGAAAAATTAGTTTCTCTTAGGGGCCCAGTGAAGTCAAACGGAACAGTCGCGCGATCGTGCCGCCAAAGTCGCGTTTCGCTTCGCGAAAAAGGCGTCTTTTCGCAGAGCGAAAAGCGACAATGCGCTATCGCGGCCTGCCCAGTCGTCGCAGCTTCTCTGGCATCCGCGCGGCAGTCCGAGTACCATGCCCCCCTCTTTTTCTCGTCCGGGCGAGGCAATTCCGTATTCAGTCGAGGAACCCTATAATGGCTGCGTTGAAAGATCGTCGTCTCGTGTGGCTGGCCTTGGGCGCGTTGCTGGGCGTCGCCGCGGGGGGATTATGGCCTCCTACGCCGATTCAGGCCGTGGCGACCGATCGGCTCGACAATTTCGCGATGGCCACCGGCCACTTGGATGACGAAACCGAAGCCGTTTATTTCCTCGATTTTCTGACCGGCGAACTGAAGGCCTCGGCCCTCAGCCCCATCGTGCGGAAGTTCTTCGCCGGATTCCGCGCCAACGTCATGGCCGACCTGAAAATCGACGCCGCGAGAAATCCGAAATTCATGCTGGTTACGGGCGATTCGATTTTCAGGCACAATGGCGGGCAGATTCAGCCGGGCAACGCGGTGGTTTACGTGGCCGAAATGACCAGCGGCAAGGTGGCGGCCTATGCAGTCCCCTGGTCGCATGCTTATTCTACGTCAGGCAGGCCGATCAACGCCCCCATGGTTTTGTTGGACGTGATGCAATTTCGAGTTCCCCAGGTTCCAGGGCCCTAATGGTCGAAATCATGGTCAACGGCGGGCCGCGCCAGGTTCCCGAGGGGACGACGATCGCCGCGTTGCTCGCCGAATTGGGCTTGGAACCGCGGCAGGTGGCCGTCGAGGTCAACCTCGAACTGGCGCCGCGCGGCCAGCATGCCGAGCGAGTCTTGAACGCCGGCGACCGCCTGGAAGTCGTGACGCTGGTCGGAGGAGGATAAAACGCCATGAGTACGCATTCCGAGATCGCCGCCCCCGAGCAGGATTCGCTGAAGCTCGGCAGCCATCTGCTTGCCAGCCGGCTGATCGTCGGCACCGGCAAATACGCCAACTACGCGCTGATGGCCGAATCGCTCGAAGCCTCGGGCACGGATTGCATCACGGTCGCCATCCGCCGCGAACGGCTGATCGATTCGCAAGGCCGCAACCTGCTCGACCACGTCGATACGCGGCGATACGTGCTGCTGCCGAACACGGCCGGCTGCTTTTCGGCCGACGACGCGGTGCGCGTGGCGCGGCTGGGCCGCGAGATTCTGCTGGGCCTGGAGAATCCGGGCGCCGATTGGGTCAAGTTGGAAGTGCTCGGCGACACGAAGACGCTGCTGCCCGACCCCGTGGCCACGCTCGAAGCCACCGAAAAGCTGGTGGCCGACGGCTTTCAGGTGCTGTGCTACACGACCGACGATCCGATCACCGCGCGGCGGCTGAAAGAAGCGGGCGCCACCAGCGTGATGCCGGCCGGCAGCCCGATCGGCTCGGGCCAGGGCATTTTGAACCCGAACAACATTCGCATTTGCCTGGAGTATCTCAAGGACGGCGACCCCGGCTACCCGGTGATCGTCGACGCCGGCGTGGGCACGGCCAGCGACGTGACGATCGCGATGGAGCTGGGCGTCGACGGCGTGCTGTTGAACACGGGCATCGCCCACGCGGTCGACCCCTTGAACATGGCACGGGCGATGAAGGCCGCTATCGAGGCTGGCCGGCTGGCCTATCTTTCGGGCCGGATTCCCAAAAAGCTCTACGCCACGGCCAGCAGCCCGGAAACCGGGCTGATTGCGCCTGTCAAGCCGCGGTAGTTTCCGTAGCTCCGGCGTTGGCTCTCAGCGCCGCAAACGTCTCACGCGCCCGCCATCGCGGCGAACACGATCAGCGTCGCAATGCCGCCGCCGCCGCAGAGCAGCGTCGGCAGCAGGACGGCCGCGACGGCGATGCCCGCGGAGGTTTCCTGCGCCTTGGCCAGGCCGATTCCGGCATAGACGAGTTGGACCGGAATAGAGAGATAAAACCCGCACAGCGGCGCCACCATGACCAACATGGCGGCGCCGAGTGAGTAGGCGGCCACTCGCAAAGTCGTTTCGTAAGGAAACTTCGCCGCGCCAAGGACCAGCAACGTCAAATGCGTCAGCCCGGCCATCGCGAGCGCATAAACCAGCATCATCAGCGGCATAATGATGATCGAGCAGCATCCCCACGTCCCGACCATGCCCAGTAGATACCCGAATCGCTCGGGCCCGGCGGCGGGCAAATCGGCCAACGGACCGTTGGGCTGCAACAGCGAAATCGCGATAAAATATGTCATGGCCGCCGAGCAGCCGACGATCGAGCCGGCGGCGGCGAAGTTCAACGGCGGCATCAGTCCCGCGCCGCGCCGCATCTGCGAGAAGAATTCAACCGGCGAGAGATAGAGTTCCTTGACGGTCGCGACGAACGAGCCGAACGATACCCCGTCTCGCTCCCAAGGCGGACCCGAGCGAGGCCCACCGTGCCGCGGCGCGGCGGAAAGCGGCATGCCGGCCGATCCGGGCGAGGCGTAGGGATTGTCGGTGAAGTCCGAAAGCGGCTGCGACGACAGATCCCGCGAGAGCGGTTCGGGCGGGTACGGAGGATCGGCCCCGGGCCGCGGTTTGATTGGCGGCGTTGCGGCGGGGATTTGCTGCACTGTCGCACAAGCCGGGCATTTCGCTTGGCGGCCCGCCGCGTCGTCGCCGACGCGCAAGAGCTTTCCGCAAGTCGGACAGCGAAATTCGATGGGCATGAATCGGAAACGCCTCTAGCGGTAAACGGGCGGAGCTAACACCTGATCGAGCGTTCTCTGACCGGACATTGCCAAGTAGGCGACGGCGAACATCAGTGTCAAGAACCCCTGGGCGAAGAAGACCCCGACGCACAGCGCGATAATGCCCAGCAGTCCGATGCCGATCGTCGAGAGGTAGAGCAAGAATACGGCCCCTTTATTGCCGCTGGTGATCTGATTTGACAATCGCAACGACTCGATCGGGCCGACTTCACGGTCGACGATGATGTAGCTGTATTGCGAAAACATCAACGCCAGAAGCACTCCCGGTACGATGCAGGCCATGACGCCGATTCCATAAGCCAGATAGAACAAGAACCGCGCCGGAAGCATCGCCAAAAAGTAGCGTCCCCCCGAAAACACATCCGCGATGGTCGCCGCTTCGCCGCGTGCCGTTTTGAGCATAAACAAGGTCAAACCGGCATCGAGCCATGCGGCCAAAGGGAGGGCGACGATCTGCACCAGGAATTGTTGGATGATTGCCCCCTCCGGTTCGCCTTGCTTGAAACCCATTCCGGCCACGGTGATCAAGGCGAGCGGGCCGAGCACTATCCCGGCGACGACCTGAATAATCCACATTAGAAAGAACGCTAACGTACACATGCCCCAATGGATTTTGAAAATGATCCATGCGCGGCTGATGATGTCGCCAGCATCGATCGGGGTCGCCCGAAACGCGCGAACCGGATCGGCATCAGCCGAAAAACCATAATGCGGCTCGTAGCCGATCGGCGCCGCAGGCGATTGATATGGGTTCTGCTCGCCGCCCGGCTTCGGTGGAGGCAATGGGGCCGTCCCGAACGGGTTGCCGACCGGCGCACCAAACGGCGAAGGACTTTCAGGACTTGGAGAGGCCGGCGTCGCCGAAGCGGCGGGAATTTGTTGCACTACTCCGCAGGCCGGGCATTTGGCCTGCCGGCCCGCCGTTTCGTCAGCGACGCGCAAGAGCTTCCCGCATTGATGACAGCGAAATTCGATGGGCAATTAAGTTCCTTTCGCTTCGGGTTACCGATGAAATCGGGCCGCCGGCTGGCCGCCGCTCATGAGCAAATACATGACGGTAAAACTTAGAACCACGTAAGGCCCGGTGAAAATCGCTCCCACGCAGCAAACCAAAGCGCCCGCCAGATACAGCAAGCCGCCAATCAGCCCGACGGCGAAGATCGAGAGCTTGTTGCCTTGCGTGATTTCGCGAGACGCCGTCAGCGATTCGATGGCGCCCAGATCGCGATCGACGATCAGGTAGAAGTACTGCATGAACGTCAAGCTTGCGTAGATCCCCGGAACCAGGTAGGTCAGGACAAATACGCCAATGCCCGCCGCGGGTTCTTTCGTGGCCAGATATGCCAGACCGCCCGCAATGCCGCAAATCGCGATGATTGCCAACAGGCCTAAACCAAACACCAAGCTTGCCAGGATCGTTTGCAGCAGGTAGCGTCCGCCTTCGAAGATCATGCCGATCGACGCTGCTTCGCCGCGCGCGATCTTGAGCAGCAGCATCGTTTGTCCGATGCCGATCCAGACTTGAAAGACCAGTTGCCCGATGAGCAGGAGGATGTTCACCGAAAGAAAGACGCCAATCGGCAATTGGGCCGCTTCCATGCCCGTGTTCACGATCTGAACGACGAACTGCGCGGCGTAGTTAATGACGCCGCAGAGCACCACGCAGCCGATGCACATCCACATTTGATCTTTATAGATCTCCCACGTCCGCGTCAGGACGTCGCCGATGTCAATGGGAGTGCGACGATAGGGGGCCGCGTGCGCTTCGCCGCCCGCGAAACCATAGGCCGCCTGCCCAGGATAGCTCGGCGGCGATTGATACGGGTTCTGCTCGCCGCCCGGCTTCGGTGGAGGCAACGGCATCGCGCCAAACGGGTCGCCGGCGGGCGCCGCGGAAGGCGGAACTGCCCGAACCGGCGGCTCCATCGGCGCCGCCGAAGCGGCGGGAATTTGTTGCACCACTCCGCAGGCCGGGCATTTGGCCTGGCGGCCCGCCGTTTCGTCGGCGACGCGCAAGAGCTTTCCGCATTGATGACAGCGAAATTCGATGGACATGGCGGAGGTTCAAGGGTTCGGTTGGCGTAAAACCAGACAAAGAATAATGGGTCGCTTCGCTGGTGCTTATGAGCCGCCGGAAGCACGGACGTTGATCACTCGAGTTCCAGAGAAGATATCATGCAAGCAGCGCGAAGGAAGCAAAAAAATCCAACAGAGGTCAATGAACATAAACGCCAATCCTATTGTCCGCGGAGCGATGGTGTAGATCGCCATGCGCAACCAAACTCGCAAAACCACGGCGCGCAGCGGGCCAGCGACGCGATCGTCTTCGATGCGCACGATCCGCGTCCCAAAGAGCATCTTGCCGATGGACTGACCGGTATTCGCAATCAGGATCCACTGGACGGCATGCACGAGCCAGTAAACGCTCCATTGCAAATAACTGGGTGAATAGGGCTGAGTTCCGCGCTCGACGCCGCCCAAAACGCCTGCCATGCTGGCCGATCGGATTTCCGAATGGTGCGCAATGACGAATGGGACCATTGCCGCAGTTAAAATCAATCCATCCGCCAGCGCGGCGAAAAGTCTTCGCCATCGCGATGCGGCGCCGTAGTCTCGTGCGGGTTTGAGTACCGCGATCGTCGACGAAATGGGCGGCGAGGCGTTCGGCGACTGATAGGGATTGACGATCGCATCCCTCGGTGCGCCAGAGTTCGCCGCTTGGTCGCATTCCTGAGATGCGACAGAAGCCGTTTCGATCTCGTGACCGACCTTTTCGCTCGGCGTGGCCTGCATTGAGCGACATCGCGGGCAACGAACTCGCTGGGCAGCATATTGCCCGACCTGCAATTGGCCGCCGCAATTCTCGCACGCGAATTCGATAAGCACGAGCGACTCCAAGCGGCGACGATCGTAGTTAGCCGGGTGATATTCGGCCTCGTGCGCCCAACAGCATGTCAATCGCTAAGAGCATGGACGGAGCGGCCCTTATTTTCAACTGATTTCCCAAGTTTTTTCGCAACGGCGTGGCCCGGATGGCCGCTATTCGGTTTCGGCTCGGCGTGGTAAGTTGACAGAGGCCGGTTCGTGGGCCGCCGCGGCGCAAGCCGCATTTCGAAAACTCGCTTCGCGCGTATGCCGCTTTCACCTGCCGAAATCCTAGGCCCCGAGGGCCGCATCGCGGCTCGGCTGACGCATTACGAGCGGCGACCCGAGCAGTTGGCCATGGCCGACGCCGTGGCGCGGGCGATCCGCGAGAAGCGGCATCTGGTCGTCGAGGCGGGGACCGGCGTCGGCAAAAGCTTCGCCTATCTCGTGCCGGCCATTCTGGCGGTCGCGCAAAACGAGGAAGAGGCCCCGGACCGCGATCCGCAAGCGCCCCCCGACGAACGACCGCGCAAGCGGATCGTCGTCTCGACCCACACCATCAGTTTGCAGGAGCAATTGCTGCAGAAAGACCTGCCGCTGCTGAACGCCGTGATCCCTTTGGAGTTCACGGCGGTGCTGGTCAAAGGCCGCAACAACTACGTCAGCCTGCGGCGATTGGAAGGCGCCGCCAAGCGGGCGGCGAGCATCTTTCGCGACGACGAAGAGTTTGCCGAGCTGCGCGGCTTGCAGCGTTGGACCTTGGGCACGGCCGACGGCTCGCTCAGCGATCTCGACCATCGCCCGATTCCCACCGTCTGGGACGAGGCCCGCAGCGAGCATGGCAACTGCATGGGCCGCCAATGCCCGACCTACGGCAAGTGCTTTTACTACAAGGCCCGGCGGCGCGTGCAGAACGCCCAGATTCTGATCGTCAACCATGCCTTGTTCTTCAGCGATTTGGCCCTGCGGCGCAGCGGCGTCAGCATTTTGCCCGACTACGACGTGGCCATCTTCGACGAAGCGCACACGATGGAAAGCGTCGCGGGCGATCACTTGGGCATGGGCGTCTCGTCGAGCCAGGTCGAGTACATGCTCAACAAGCTCTACAACGACCGCACCAACAAGGGCCTGCTCGTCCATCATCGGCGGCGAGAGTTGGAAGAACTGGTGCTGGCCTGCCGCATCCAGGCCCAAGAATTCTTCGACGAAGTGCGGCTCTGGCAGGCGGCCTCGGGCCGCGCGAACGGCCGCGTCGGCGAACCCGGCATCGTCATCAACGGACTCAGCCCGAGTCTGCTCAAATTGGCCCGCCGCCTCAAGCATTTCGGCGAGGGTTTGGAAACGCCCGAGGAGCGGCAAGATTTTCAATCGGCCCACGACCGGCTCGAAGCCCTGGCCGGCGACATCGAGGCCTGGCGCACGCAATCGCAGCCGGGTTCGGTGTATTGGATCGACGCGGTCCAAGGCCGCCGGCCGCGAACGACTTTGGCCGCCGCGCCGATCGACGTCGGTCCCGTGCTGCGCGAGCAGCTTTTCGGCCGCGTGCCCAGCGTGATCATGACCAGCGCCACGCTGGCCGTCGGCGCCGCAGGCTCGTTCGATTTTTTCAAGTCGCGCGTCGGACTGACCCAGGTCGAAACGCTGGCCGTCGGCAGCCCGTTCAACTACCGCGAGCAAGCCCAGCTCGTGCTGGTCGAAGGCATGCCCGATCCGGCAAGCCAGAAGTACGATTACGAACGCAAGGCGATCGAATTGATCCGCCGCTACGTCGAGCGCACCGACGGGCACGCTTTCGTGCTGTTCACCAGCTACGAAATGCTGCGCCAGGCGGCGGCCGAATTGACGCCGTGGCTCGCCGAGCGGAACCTGGCGCTCTACGCCCAAAGCGACGGCCTGCCGCGGAGCCAGATGATCGAGCGGTTCAAGGCCAATCCGCGGGCCGTGCTGCTGGGGACCGACAGCTTCTGGCAAGGCGTCGACGTGCCGGGCGACGCCTTGCAGACGGTGATCATCACGAAGCTGCCGTTCGGCGTGCCCGACCGGCCGCTGCTGGAGGCCCGGCTCGAAGCGATCCGCGCGGCCGGCGGCAACCCGTTCGCCGGCTATCAATTGCCCGAGGCGGCGATCAAGCTCAAGCAGGGCTTCGGCCGCTTGATTCGCTCGCAGCAAGACCGGGGCACGGTGGTGATCCTCGACCCCCGCGTGTTGACCAAACCCTACGGCCGCACCTTTCTCGACTCTTTGCCCGATTGCCGCCGGGTGCGCGAATCGGCCGGCGGCGTTGGGGAGCGGGGGGCGTCGGCCTCGTGAGCCGAGCGGCCTTGCAGCCCCGACGGTCTGCGGAGCGGCGAGATAATCGGGAGGTTTGGAAGTTTTTACAAACCGCAGGAGCTCGGAACCGAGCCGGGGTGCAGCCCTGGTTCCGGACTGCAAGCCATTTACTAACAAAGACTTACAATCGGAAGGCAAGGTTCGCCACGCCCCGCGCGGATTGACTGGCACGCCAGATGCTCTCTCCTTGATCCACCGCCCCGGCATCAGCCGGGCGCCAAGAAATTGGAAACACTCGTTGGATCAGGACTCGCCATGAATCGCCGCGCGAAATTCCTCTGGATGAAAGAGATTCTCGAACATTTGGACGAGTGCCATCGCCAGTGGCAGCACGCCGATGACCAGACCGAACGTTATCTGGCCGAAGCCATGAAGCGCGACATGGAAGAACTCCGCGGGTTGTGCGATTCGTTGCGCGGCGAGTCGTCTCGCGGCGCCCGGTTCCATGCGGTCGCGGCCGCTTAATAAGTCACCCCCTCCGCCTCCCGCCAACTATCCCGCCTTGGCAGCAGAGAGGCCGGACGAGTCGCCCGCACTCGTCCGGCTTTTTTCGTTTTTACCAGGTCCGATGTTTCCGCCTGCCGCGGGCGGCCACTGCCCGCAGCCGCCAATTCAGGGTAAACTGGGAAAACTTCGCCCCTGCAAGCCACCCCGGCCCTTATGGACTCGACGGCCAGCTCTTCCTATCAGCACGCGCTCGATTTTCTTTTTCAGCGGATCGACTACGAGCGCGCCGTCTCGCCGCCCTATGGCGACCGAGAACTCAAACTCGACCGCACGCGCCAGTTGCTTGCGCGCTTGGGCGATCCGCAGAACGCCTTGCCGATCGTTCACGTCGCCGGCTCCAAGGGCAAAGGCTCGACTTCCGCGATGATTGCGTCCGTCTTGTCGGCGGCCGGATACCGCAGCGGCCTGTTCAGTTCGCCCCACCTCGACCGGGTCGAGGAGCGGATGGCCGTCGACGGCCGCTGCTGCTCGCAGGAGGAATTCGTCGCTCTGTTCGACGCCGTGCGGCCGGTGGCGGAGGAACTCGATCGGGCCGGCTGGCGGCGGAATCCGCCGGAGCCAGGCCCGACCTACTTCGAATTGACGATGGCCATGGCGCTGTTGCACTTCGTGCGCCGTGGCGCGCGGGCGGCCGTGCTCGAAGTGGGTCTCGGCGGCAGGCTCGACTCGACCAATGTTTGCCGGCCGCTGGTCTCCGTCATCACCAGCATCAGCTTCGACCACATGCGCCAGCTCGGCAACACGCTGGCGGCGATTGCCGGCGAAAAGGCCGGCATCATCAAGCC
>DATNEC010000490.1:0-13519 GCA_035606815.1 Pirellulales bacterium | reverse complement strand
GTACAATTCTGGCCGATCCGGCCGGCCGGCTCAAAAAACTCCGGTTAGAATAACCGGCTGCCGGCTTTGTATAGGCACAATTGAGTGAATGAAAAACAAAAAATCCTTGCAGTTGTCAAATTAGCTGGCTGCGACTAGGGTAAGGTCATCGGGCTAAGCAAGCCACGCCGGAGTTATCGGCCGTGGCTCTTTTCGTTTTCATGGGCAAGCATGAAGACTTTGCGCGTGCTAATCGTGGAAGACTACCGGGACATAGCCGACATGGTCGCGCTATGGGTGAAGTCCGCCGGTCACGATGCGCGCGTTTGCTATACTGGGTTTCAAGCATTGCAGGCCGCGCCCGCTTACCGGCCGGACGTGGTCTTGATGGATATTGGTTTGCCGGATATCGACGGTTGGGAGCTAGCCTCGTTGCTCCGCGAGTCAGCGTCAAAGATCATCGCCATATCGGCTTACCAAAGCTTGAAAGATCGGCGGAAATCCAAAGAGGCCGGGATCGACCTGCATCTTGGCAAGCCGGTCAGCATGAATATGGTTTTGAGCTTGCTTGCCCAGCTTGCCTCTGACCAAAATAAAAGTTCACCATGAGCTACCAGAGCACTGGCGAAATTTGGACGGCTAATACCGAATCGGCGGCGGGGCTAGCGATTCAACGGGACTGACTCTGCCAGTATTCTTCCAAACCTTCTCGGGATTTTCGATTCAATTCCCGTGAAGCTTCGGCGATAGCTCGGGTCCGGTCGGCCAAGGCTTTCATTTCGGCGATTCGCGTTTGAACACGGTCAAAAAGGGCGATCAACTCGGGAATCAA
This sequence comes from Pirellulales bacterium, assembly GCA_035606815.1. Taxonomy (GTDB): domain Bacteria; phylum Planctomycetota; class Planctomycetia; order Pirellulales; family JAICIG01; genus JAICIG01. The sequence continues at coordinate 12,708 of DATNEC010000490.1, read as the reverse complement.
AAACGGCTTGCCTAGGTATTCGCTGAAACCGGCTTCGGCGGCTTGTTGACGATGCTTGCCATCCAGATAACCCGAAACTGCAATTAGCGGCGTCGAGCCAAACTGCGGGATCAGCCGGAATGAGTTTGCGAGTTCAAAGCCGTCCATCGTCGGCATCGCCAAATCAAGAATCAGCACATCGGGATTCCAGGCCGGAGCCGTCTGGAGGGCTGCCTCGCCGCTGTTGGCGAAGGTAGACGAATGCCCTAGATGGCGGACCAGCCTTGCCGTGCTCTCGGCATTATCGAGGTCATCGTCGACCACGAAAACTCGGAGCGTTTTTATGGCGTCCATCGCCGTGCAATCTAGGATAGGGGAGGACAAGGGCAATTAAAAAACCCCGGACAAGGCGGGGCAGATACCTTGTCCGAGGCCATGTCGTTTCCAACCCGTGAGGGCCAGTCACGGAATTTAGTCTAGCAGAGCGGCGACGGCTTTCAAGTTTTTGGAGAAGGAGGAAAGGGCGGTCGGATTGCGGGCCGACCAGTGCGATTGCGTTGCCCTGAAATTGCGGGGCTATTGTGTGCCCAGTTTGTGCCCACTAGACTGATTTGACGGCATCAAAAACGGCTAAGGCTTTGGAAGGCAATGGGAAAAGAAAACTGGGGAACTAGGATTTGAACCTAGACTAACTGGTCCAGAGCCAGTCGTGCTACCGTTACACTATTCCCCAAGATCTCGAAGAACCGGATAACCGGGGCGCAAGCGCCGGCGTCGACGAAAGCGCACCGTCAACCTAGCAATCCGCCGCAACGGGCGTCAAGGGGAGAGCGCTAGACGGCCGCTGGACGGCAAAGCTCGTGAATTACTTCGGGCGGCCGGTTGACGGGCGATTCCGGCGGCCTCTAAAATCTTCCCAACGAATCGAATTGCGCCATGTGCGGCGCGATCGCGATTCGCGCGACCCGCCCGCCTGCTGAAGCCGGGCGGAACCGTCACCCCAGCACCCTATCGCTTGCTGTTATGGCCGTTTTGCAGGCGCTGAATGGGCTGAATGCCGGTCAACTCTTCCCGATCGCCGGGAAGCGGGCCGTGCTGGGGCGGCATCCCGACTGCGATATCGTCTTGGATATCGGCGCCGTCAGCCGCCAACACGCCCAGATTCTGCTGGTCGAAAACGACTTTTACGTCGAAGATCTGGAAAGCCGCAACGGCACGTTCGTCAACGGCGAACCGATCAAGGGCCGCCAACGGCTGGAGGAAAACGACCAGGTCCGCGTTTGCGATCTGCTGTTTTCGTTCCACTTTGATTCGCCCAGCAGTTACTCGCCAACGGGCGAGACCCGCGGCGCCGCCGCGAAAGAGACGGGGCTCGCGCTGTTGGTCGACGACGCCGAATCGAGCAGTTCGACGATCATGTCGACCGTCAAGACCTCGCGGACCGGGCTGCGCGCCTCGCCCGTCAACGCCGAAATGAAGCTCAAGGCGGTGCTGGAAATCACGCACACCCTGGGCGCCGCATTGTCGCTCGACGCCGTGCTGCCCAAGCTGCTCGACAGCCTGTTCAAGATCTTCTTGCAAGCCGATCGCGGCTTCGTGGTGCTTCAGGCCGGAGAGAACGGCCCCCTGATTCCCAAGGCCGTCAAGCACCGCCGCGGCGACGGGCACGATACGGCGCGGATCAGCCGCACTATCGTGCGCCAGGCGATGGAATCGAAAGAGGCCATTCTATCGGCCGACGCGGCCACCGACTCGCGCTTCGACAGCAGCCAGAGCATCGCCGATTTTCGCATCCGCTCGATGATGTGCGCCCCGCTCGTCGACAGCGAAGGCCACGCGCTGGGCGTGATTCAAATCGACACGCTCGACCAACGCACGCCTTTTTTGCAAGACGATCTGGACGTGCTGGCGAGCGTGGCGGGCCAGGCCGCCTTCGCCGTCGAAAACGCGCAACTGCACGAGGAGGCGGTGCGCCGCCAGGTGCTCGAGCGCGACTTGGAACTGGCGCACACCGTGCAACGCGGGTTTCTGCCGCAAAAGTCGCCCGAACTGGAAGGCTACCAGTTCTTCGATTTTTACGAACCGGCGAACCAGGTCGGCGGCGACTATTTCGATTACATCCCGTTGCCCGGCGGGCGGCTGGCCATAATCGTGGCCGACGTCTCGGGCAAGGGAATCGCCGCCGCACTGTTGATGGCGAAGCTCTCGTCCGAAGTCCGCTACGTGCTGGTCAGCTCGTCCGGGCCGGCCGAAGCACTGGTGCGGCTGAACGCCGGCTTCTCGAACATTTGGGAAGACCGGTTCGTCACCTGCGCCTTGGCGGTGGTCGATTGCCAGAGCCACGAGGTGCAAATCGCGAACGCCGGCCACATGGCGCCTTTTCTGCGCCGCGCCGAAGAGCGGGTCGAGGCGGTCGGGGCCGAACAAACGGGCGTGCCGCTGGGGGTCTCCGCCGATTTCCCCTACGAGCAGTTTTCTCTGAAGCTAGGCCCCGGCGAGGGGCTGGCGCTGTTCACCGACGGCTTCAGCGAAGCCATGAACATGGAAAACGAGCTGTATGGTCTCAAGCGTTTGGAGCGGCAGTTGCGCGGCAAAGCCGATGGCGTGAAGCAGCTTGGCGAACTGATCCTCAGCGACGTCAAGCGGTTCGTCGGCAATCGCTCGCAAAGCGACGACATGTGCCTGCTGTGCTTCGGCCGAGATCCAGCTTAGTCGTTTGCCCAATCCAACGCTCACCGACAAAATCGCCCGCACCCCGCTACGAAGTGAAGCACGGGCGTCCAGCTATTCTCTTTACTGGACAGCGGTATGATACAAGTAAGACGTGACCGAAAAAAGCTGAACCGAAGGCCAACGCTTTCCGACTCAGCAGGACCGAAGCCGAGAAAAGAAAACCTCTCGAGGTGAACTTTTCGAAGCGACGATTCAAGTTCGGCCACGTCTGTTTTTTTGCGCCGTCAGTCCAAGAACTTTCGCCGCAGGCCCGCCAGCGCCGCGAACGCCGGCTTGACCGCGCCGCCGGCATCGACCAGCCCCGCAAAAGGAAATTCCGCCGCTTCGAGGTCTCGAAGCTGGTTCCAAAAAATGCCCTGCACCGCGGGCTTGGCGAAGAACAGCGGAAAAAAGTGCTTGATCCAGGCGGCCTGGTTCTCCGGCGACCAGCCGCCGGGGAAGGCGTCGGGCGCCGGTAGCGGCCGGCCTTTTGCCGGCTGCGACACCTGCTGGCCGCTCGGCACGGCGATCATCAATTGCAAGGGCAGTCCCAAGCAGCTCCAAAGATCGATCAAGCGGCTGACCTCCAGGCGATCGCGCAGATAAGAGCCGCCTGGATAATAGCCCATGTTGATCTCCAGACCGATCCCCGAGACTTGCAGCCCGGCGCGGACCAGCGAATCGGCGAAGTGCAAGGGCGAGAGATCGGGCGTGGTCCGGCTCATGTATTCGGCCCACGGCTGGTCGAAGCGCACGACCAGCGGCGTGGCGGGGTCGATGTCGCGGATGATTTCGATCGCCCGCACCGCCAACCGCAACTTCTGCTCTTCGTTCAACGACAGCGCATCGCCGACGTTGATGCGCGCGGCGGCGTGCCAAGCTTGGACCTTGCCGCGGTAGCGGGTCGCGACCGCCTCGACGAAATCGCTGGCGAACGATTGCAGGTTGCTGAAATCGCCTTCCCACAGGTAGAGCCAGTCGGGCAAGCCGAGGGCGTCCAGACGCAACAAGGGACCGGCGCAGACGGTCAGACCGTGCCGAGCGCACCACTCGATTTGCCGGTCGAAAACGTCCCATTGATAGGCGCCTTCGGTGCCTTCGACCTGCCGCCAGGTGAGCGGGGCGATCGCGGAATTGAAGGCCCGCAAAAACTGGCCGTCGAACGGCGGCTCGATCATTTCCGGTCCCAGGTCGCCGCCGAGCACGGCGGTCGTTCGCGGCGATTGCCGTTGTCGCGCCGCCAACGCCTGGTCGATGTAGCTGGCCACCAACAGATCGGCGACGTCGAGCGCCACGACGATGGCCTTTTCGGCGTGTTCGGCGGCCTTGGCCGGGTCGTGCTGCGAGGTGACGGCGCGCGACAAATGGCCCAAAGCCTTGTGCATCGCCGTTTCGAGCTTGGGCGGCGCCACCAAACCGATCGACTGCCAATCGGCGATCTGGCCGCGGACCTGGTTCACCTTGCCGCGCGCCAGTTCGACCACCAATTGATAAGGCCGGTCGCGCTCCATCAAGGTGGCGGTCGAAAGCACGACTTCGCCGTGGCCCGGCACAGGCCAAGGGATATGGAAGCGGCCCGAATCGGTTACATGCCGCTCGACGGTCAACTCGCCGTCGTGCAGCCGGGTCCGGCAATGCCAGGGAATTTGGTCGGGCCCGGCCATATAACCGCGTTCCGCGAGACGCGGCGTGAGGCGGCTATCAGGCGGCACGATCAACCGCAACAACCCATTTGGCATAGTGAACCCGCCTGCGCGCCGCTACCTTCGCCGCTACCCAATCCCTCTCTCAATTGTTATACTCCGCCCGATGAATATGGGCATCCCAAAAAGTCGGTCTCGCTCGGGCCGCGGGGCGCCGCGGAGCAATCAATCGTGACGCGCCAGGCCGTGTTGCAGACTTCCTTGGGCGATCTGCCCGTCCGCCGCGGCAAGGTCCGCGACGTTTACGATCTGGGCGACCGGCTGCTGCTGGTGGCCACCGACCGGATCAGCGCCTTCGATTGGGTGCTGGGCGCCGGCATTCCCGACAAGGGGCGCGTGCTGACCCAAATCAGCGGCTTCTGGTTCGACCGCTTGGGCGAGCCGAACCATTTGCTCTCGCTCGATGTGGCCCAGGCGGGCTTGCCAGCGGGGATCGACCTGGCGCCGCTGGCCGGCCGTTCGATGCTGGTCCGCAAGACCGAGGTCGTGCCGATCGAGTGCGTCGTCCGCGGCTATCTTTCCGGCTCAGGCTGGAAAGAATACCAGCGCCAGGGCACGGTCTGCGGGCTGCGTTTGCCGGCCGGACTGCGCGAAAGCGATCGGCTCGAGCAGCCGATCTTCACCCCCGCCACCAAGGCCGAGAGCGGGCACGACGAGAATATCTCGTTCGAGCAAATGGCCGCCGTCGTCGGCCAGGCGGCGGCCGAGGAACTGCGGCGCCGCAGCATCGGCATCTACGAGCGGGGCGCCGAACACGCCCGCAGCCGAGGAATCATCGTCGCCGACACCAAATTCGAGTGGGGCTGGGTCGACGGGGCGAACGGCCGCGAGTTGATCTTGATCGACGAGGTTCTAACGCCTGACAGTTCGCGGTTTTGGCCCGCCGACCGCTACGAGCCGGGCCGCGGCCAGCCATCGTTCGACAAGCAATTCGTGCGCGACTGGCTCGAGACGACCGACTGGGACAAGAACAGCCCGCCACCGCAACTGCCCGACGACGTGATTGCCAAGACCCGCGCCAAGTACATCGAGGCCTATGAGATTCTCACCGGGCAGACGTTTGGCTGGAAGTAAGGTGGACTTTGCCCGTGGGGTATTCGAGTCGAGCGTAGGGTAGCGCGCAGGGCGCAAACCCACAAGGCGTTCGGGTCGATTATACGTCAGCCGAGCGTTGTGAAGTGGCAATCAATTGGATTGGCGGTGATTCGTCGCGCGTGGCGAGATTTTTGCCCAATTCGCAATACCTCCGCGGCGGCTAAGTTATTGCTTTTCGCTAGCGTCTCTACCATGAAGCGAAATCGTGTCAGCCGTCGCCTTCCCCCTCGCATCGACAATGAAGGGCCGGGTCGTCGCTGAAACTGTGCGGTCCCCAGCCTTCGTTCATATGCGATGGACAAGTAAAGTGTTCCAAGATGGTCTCCGTAAGGTGCCGCGATCGATTGTAGCAGCAAATCCCAAAATCCTCATTGAGCGGTGCAAAAAACGAACATCCGCCGCACTGCTCGCCACGGTCATACTTAGCCTGGCAATCCGTCTCGCCCGGCCACTTGTCCAAATACAGCCGCTCGGTGGCAGCGTTAGAGAAACGGTCTGTATTAACCTTGTTTTCGTTGACCACGATCCTCGACCTTGTTTCCAATAACTGTGCCTGTCGGGCCGAAAAGGCAAGTTAAGGCGGCGGCGGGTATGACCTGTCACCGGGCGCCAATTGAATTAAACCTCGACTCGTTGCGTCGAGGCTAATCCGCCGATTTTCCTGTCGCTTCCGGCTTCGCCGCTTCCGCTTCGCTGGCCGTAATGAACCCGTCGCCGTCGGCGTCGAGCAGGGTGAACTTTTCGCGGCTGCCGGGAAACTCGCGGGCGCTGACTTCGGAGTCGCGATTGGCGTCCATGAAGACGAACCATTTCGGTCCTTCCGCGGCGCTGGCGTCGACCGAAGGCGCCAAGCGATAAGGCTGCGGCGCTTCGCTCATCGAGGCCCCGCGCTCGATCAGCACGGTCATGCCGCCAGGAATCTCTTCAACCCCCACCTGCCTGTCGCCGTCGGCGTCGAGCTTGGCCAGACGGACTGGCGCCTCGCGCAGTTCGCGGGCCGTCAATCGACCGTCGAAATCGGCGTCGAGGCAGGGGAATAGCGCGTCCTGGTCGTCGCTGGCCGCAATGCGAATGGCGGTGGCTTGCGGCGCGCGGCGGCCGCGGTCGTAGGAGGCGATTTCCCTGGCATAGACCATGCCGTCGCCGTTGGCGTCCCAGTCGTCGAACATGGCGGCCGTGCCCGGCGATTTCTTTTCGACCTCGGCCTTTTCGAGATACCCATTTTTGTCCTCGTCCAAGCCCGCCAGTTGCTCGTCGGCCGAAGGGCCTGCGCCGCCGCCTTGCCGGTCGGCGAACTGAAACCGCATCCGCACGCCGGCCAGCTTCAGCATCACGCCGCCGGGCGAACGGACCGCGACCTCGGCCGCGTCGCCCAGTCCTGGCGCCAGGCGCTCGACGGAAATCCCGGCCGGCTCCGCTCCCGTGCGGCCGAAACGGACGGCCAGCACGATGTGCGGCTCGATCTTGTCCAGCCGCTGGAGTTCTTCACGGTTGAGCGCGCCGTTGCCGTCCGCGTCTAGCTCCGCGGCCAGCTTGGGCGTCAGCGGAAAGCCCTCGGCGGGCAATTCGCCGTGCCGCAGGTAAAGCTCGGCGAGCGTAAAGACCACGCCGTCCCAGTCGCCCAGCGGCCCAAGCCGCATGGCCGCCGGCGAATTGCGGTACTGCATGGCGGTCATCATGGCTTGCGAATCGCCGGCCAAGGTATCGTCGAGCTCCGCCAGAGAGACGATCCCGTCGTCGTTCGCGTCTCGCAGGCGCAGCCGCGTTTCGGCCTCGCCCAACTCGACGGCCGAGAGCAGCTCGTCGCCATCGGCGTCGAGTAGGCTGCGCACCAAGGAATGCCGGGCGTTGGTTTCGCGGTATCTCGAAGAGCCGTCGATCGTGAAGCTTTGTCCGGCATTGTTCGACCGCGAGACGAACCGCCGCGCTTCCGCGCGATCGACGACGCCGTTCTGGTTCGTGTCGTAGGTCTTCATGAACTGGCGGCGGTCCATTTGCTCTTTCTGCAATTGCAGCCGGCGGGCGAAGACGTGCTTCGGATCGGCGTAGACCTCGTCCCACGTCGGCCGGCCGTCGTGGTCGCGATCGGCCAGTTCGAGCAGATCGTCGACCAGTTCTTCGCGTTGCGCCCGGTAAGGCTGGCCGTCGATCGAGAGCTTCAACTCGACCGCCAGCGGCCCGACGGGCGTACACAGCAGAATCCGCTCGACGGAATTATCGCGAGGATCTTTTTTGGCCGGCGCCGCGGCGACCGACTCTGAAACTGCGCCGCCATCGGCCGGCGGGGCCGGTTGCTTCTCGGCGTCCCTAGGCGCCGGCTTGTTTTTTGCTTCGGGCTCGTCGGCAGGCTTTTGAGTCGCGTCGGCGTCGGCAGGCTTTGGCGATTCGTTGGTTTTCGCGCTTTCGATCTTGGCCGGTTTCGCGTCGGGCGAGGGCGCCGCCGGCTTTGCGGCAACCGCAGCCGGGGCCGGGGTCTTCGCCCCGCCGCAACCGCCGCTTAGCATGGCGGCCAACGTCAAGCATGTGGGGATTCGTAGGGTGGGCGACGCACACCATTGCCGACGGTTGTGGTGGGCAGTGCCCACCCTACGGCTACTGAACGCCGTGCATCTCTCAGCGAGCAGATCACGAAAACACGAAAGAGCGAAAACACGAATCAGGCATTCCCATCGAACAGACCAACGAGCCCGCATCGCACATGAATTCATGGTCTTCATTTCGTGCTTTCGCTCTTTCGCGTTTTCGTGATCTCTCCCCGACATGCCATGCCTTCGCTTCGCGGCATCCATAATGCTTTCCCGCTCGCTGCCTCACCGGTCGCTCAATAATTCAAAATAAACTCGGAGCTGTTGAGCATCGTCCACAGCACGTCGCCGAAGGCCTTGCGGCGATCGTGGGCCGCCCCGCCGCTCTCGATATAGGCCAGCAGCTCTTTTCGCTCGTCGTCGCTCGGCGGCCGAGAAAGCACCGACAAGAATAGGGCCTCGATTCGCTCGGCGTCGTCGAACACCGGCGATTCCAAGGCCAGCAAAATGCCGCTGCGGTCGGGATCGGTGATTTCCGTCGTCAATTCCCCGTTCATCAGCGACAAAACTTGCGGAATGCCCGCCTCGAACTCGGTCGCCTCTTGCGTGCTGCGATTGAACCGCGCAATGAACTGCTGACGCGTCGAGCCTTGCATCTGCGGCGCCGGGCCGGGCGTCGGCGGCGCCTCGATCTCGAAGCGGCGCGTGGCCTCGACCAGGCAATCGAAAAGTTGCTCAGGCGTGAGCACCTTCATTTGCATGCGGCCGAACAACTCGGGTGGCGATAGCTCGCTTTCGCTCACGGCCCGGCTCGAACGCTGATAGGCCCGCGTGCCGGCCAGCACGCGAAAGATCGCCTTCAAATCGTAGCCGGTCTCGACGAAATAAGCCGCCAGTTCGTCGAGCGCCTCGGGATGGCTGGGCGGGTTGTGCTCGCTGAAATCGTCCGCCGGATGCACCAGGCCCCTGCCGAACAGGTGCGCCCAGACGCGGTTCGCCGCCACGCGGGCGAAATAAGGATTGTCTCGCGACACGACCCACAGCGCCAACTGCCGCCGGCGATTCGCAAAGGCGCTCTCCTCCGAAGGCTCGCCCCCCAAAAACTTCGGCGCGACGATCGCGTCGCTGTCGGGCAACTTGACTTCGCCCGCCACGGCGTCGACCAGTTCGACGACCGGCGGCCGGGCGCCGGGGGCCTGCTGCAAGCGGGCGAAGAACGCGGCATAGCCCCAGAAGTCTTCCTGCCGCCAGCGATCGAAGGGATGGTTGTGGCACTGCGCGCACTGGATTTGCACGCCCAGAAAGATCCGCGACGTGCTGGCCGCCAGTTCTTCCGGCTTCAGACCCGAGGCCGTGTAAAACAGCGCCGCTCCGCCGCGCTCGGAGCTGCCCGTCGTGGTCAGCAGATCGGCCACGATATTGTCGTAGCGAACGCCTTCGGCGAAGCGCCGCCGCAGCCACGCGGTGAACCCGGCCACTTGGTCGGCCCGGTCAGTGAGAGCGTCGGCCGGCAGCAGCATCTTGGTCCAGACTTGCGCCAGATGCGTGCCGAAACGCGGGTTGTCGAGCAACCGATCGACCAGCCTGGCCCGTTTGTCGGGCTGCGGATCGGCCAGAAAGGCGGAGACCTCCGACGCGGCGGGGATCACGCCGTTTAGGTCGAGACACGCCCGCCGCAAAAACTCCGCATCGGAAGCGAGCGGCGCCGGCTCAAGCCCGGCTTGGTGCAAGCGTTGTTCCAGCAGGGCGTCGATCCGCTCGGATATCGTGGCCGCAGCAACCATGGCCGCAGTGCGATCCGCGCTCGTCTCTTGGCCCACGGCCGCGGACAGAACGCCGAGCCAAACGCCCAACGCCAGCCCGCCGCTCGCCACTTGCCAGCCGGGGCCGGTCCATCGTGTGCGCGCCATGCCGCCAACCTCCGCCGAAAAATACGGACCACCGACATGAATCCCTCGAAACCGATTTTATCCGCGAGGGCGGAGGCAATACAATGCAATTGCCTAAAAATTTAGGTTGCAGCCGCCCGACCCCAAGTACATTGACCTAGCCCCTGTCGGCCCATCTCTGCTAAAACCCCAGCCTTGCAGGAGAATCATGGGCCTTTCAGGGATGCGGCAATGGCAAGGGAGGATGCAGCCGTAGCCCCGCGCAATACCGCGGGGGGCGGGCAGTTTGATGCCGACGGCGAGATGGCGGCCGCGCTGACGGAATGGACCGCCCTCAAAAAGGCGGCCGAGCAAGACCTTGCCGCGCACGCGCCGAGCGGGCTGAAAATCGGCGCGCGGCTCATCCTGGGCGGCGCCATTGCGCTGGTGGCGGCGAATCTGGGTTTTCTGCTGTTCGACTTGAACCACAAAAGCTACGGCGACGGCCCGATCTTGGCCATGACCGAGCGCATGCGAAGCGAGCCGATTTCGCGCGATTGGCTGCGCGAACCTCCCTATACGCTGAGTTGCTACGGCCCGGCGTTTTACTATGTCACCAATGGGCTAACCCGGCTGGGCGGCTGGCAGCATAGTCTCGTGCCCGGCCGGATCGTCGCGCTCGTCTCGGCGCTGCTGGCGGCGGCACTGGCCGCGATCGCCGCAGGCCGGCAAACGAAAAGCGTCGAACTCGGATTGCTCGCCGCGCTGATCTTCATGGTCTCGGCGCCGTTCTCCGAGTGGGTGCCGCACGCACGGGTCGACATGTTGGCCATCGCGTTTGCCGCGGCGGCCTACATGGCCGTCGGTCCGCGCACTCGCGGCGCCGTCATCGCAGCTTTCTGCATCGCGGCCGGATCGCTCGCCAAGCCCACCGTCGCCTTATCGGCCGCGCCGATCTGCGCGCACCTGCTTGCCACGCGCCGCTATCGCGATGCCGGAATTTTTTGCCTGCTCGTCTCGGCCTTGGGCGCCGCGGCGTGGGGCGCGGTCGAATGGGCCAGCAATGGCTTCTTCCTCACGGCCGTGCTATCGGGCAATCGCAACCCCATGGCGGCATGGCGCGGGTATTTCTTCCTGTACCAGTTTCTTTGCTGTCCGCTCGGCGCCGTGGCCGTACTGTGCTCGGCGCAGTTGTTGATTTCTTCGCCCAAGCGTTTCTTTGGCTCGCTGTACAGCTTGGGCTTCGTCGTGAGCCTGGCGATCTCGGTCGTGACCATCTGCAAGCAAGGCTCGGAACTGAACTACTTCTTGGAGCCTGCCTTGCTGGGCGCCATTGCCATCGCGGTCGACGGCTTTCCGCGGCTCTGCATGCCGGGGCCGCGTCGCGGGCTGGCGGCGATCGCCATTTTGGCCGCCGTGCTGGGCATGCCCTATCTGCGAGAGGTCAAGCATCAATATCTCTCGCCGGCCAAGCAGCCTAAGGCTTACGCGATGGTCAAAGACTACCTGGCCGGCGAACCCGACGATGTGCAATTGCTGGCCGATGGGCGGATCGTCGATATGGTTCTGGCGGCCGGCCGCCGGCCCTGGCTGAACGATTCGTACCTCTACATGCTGTTGGTCGATAACGGCACGCTCGACCCGGCGCCGCTGCTCGACCGGCTGCGAGACGGCCGGATCAAGTGGCTCTTCTTCCGCAAGGATCTCTCCGACCACCTCGAGTCCTCGACGCGGTACGGCAACTGCTGGCCGATGCAGGTCATCGACGCCCTGCCGCGGTATTACGAACTGGTCGAAAAGAGAAACGGACTCTGGGTTTACCGCCATCGCAGCTACCAGGCCGCGGCGGTCCGGCGCGTCGAGGACGGCGCCGACAGGCGATCGTCTTGCGAAGCGGCGAAATGCTTGTTCTTTCTTGCAGCCGCACGCTAGACTCGTGGAAGCGGTTAAAGGTTCCATTGCAGTCGCCTTGCGGCGTCTCGGGCCGTTCGGCCTGTGAGATTCGATGAAACTTTTCGGCCCGTTCGGGCGTCATACAGGCGGCTTGGCTTCTTAAGGCGGCGCTGCGCCGTTACACGTCTAGTCCCCCCATCACGGGAATCGAAGGAGATGCTGGCATGAACACCAATTGGCTGCGGGCTTCGAGGGCGATGGGCGCGTGGTTGGGGACATTCTCGCTGCTGGCGCTCTCCGCCGTGTGGGCGGCCGAGACCGCGAAAAAGGCCGCCGACAAGCCGGAACCGCCCGACCGGGCGCTCTTCGAGCCTGAGGCAGAACAGACGCCGCCGGCCGTCAAGCATCTGATGCAAGACCGCAAGTACGCCGAGGCGGCCGACGCGATCGGTAAGCTGCTGGCGACCAAAGCAGCCAAGCCGGCCGATGACGAACCGCATGAAAAGCCGCGAGAGGGCGCTTCTACGATCGATCGCGATTGGCTCAGCTATCTTCGTGCCCGGGCTCTACACCTGGCGGGCCGCTATGAAGATGCGGTAGCCGCTTACGAACAATTGGAAAAAGAGTTCCCCGAGAGCCGCTGGCTTCGCCGAGCCAAGTTCGGCCGGGCCGTCTCGCTGGCCCGCAAAGGCGACTTTCAAGCGGCCGAAGTGATCTACCGCGAACAGGCCGCCTGGCTGCTGTCGCTCGACCGCAAACAAGAGATCGCCGATATCTATCTAGAATTCGCCGACGCCTATTTCAAGCCAGCCGACGAACAGCAGCAGCCCGACTATCAAAAGGCCCTGCAATTCTACACCCAGGCCCTGGAAGTCGGTCCCAAGCCCGAGAAACGGGCCGAGGTCGAGCTGCTGGGCCCGCTGCTACCAGGCC
>DATNEC010000482.1:0-3858 GCA_035606815.1 Pirellulales bacterium | reverse complement strand
TCGGCGGTCCATTTCGGTTGGCCCGTCGCGGCGTCGATCGCATGGAACTTGCCGTCGACGTCGCCGACATACACGACGCCGTCGCGAACGGCCGCCGCGGCCTTGAAGCCCAGTTCGGTATGGAACTTCCACTTTTCCTTGCCGTCGGCCAAATCGAGCGCGTACAGATTGCCGTCGAAACTGCCGACATAGACCGTGCCGTCGACGATCGTCGCGGTGGCGTCGAACGCGCCGTCCTTGAACGACTTCTTCCACACGACTTTCAAATTGTCGGGCAAGGAGCCGGCGGCCACGCCGTCGCACGCGGCATTGCCTCGAAATAGCGGCCACGAGTCGGCGCGCAGCGCCGGCTGCCCGGCAGGTTGCGATTTCTCTGCCGCAATCGCCGGCGAGACCGAGAGGAAAAGCGATGCAAGAAGGAGGATAGCTTTTGAAAAAGGAGATAAGGAGATGCGGAGGAGATGCGGAGATAGTGAAGGCAATGAACGGCAATCCACTTCGATTCGTCCAAATGCGAGTTTCATGACTTGTCTCTTTTGAGTTTCAAGAGCCACGCTTCTCAAACCAATCTTGTCTCTTAGCTCCTTAATCTCCTCCGTATCCCCTCATCCCCTTTTAAAAACGTTGGGAGAACGGGAAGCCAACCATCAGAATGCCGCTCGATAGAGCGTCAGCAATTCCTCGGCGCCTACCTTGCGTGGGTTGAACGTGGCGGTCCATTGCTTGGCCGCGTCGGCGGCCAGCTCGGGCAATTTATTCTGGTCGATGCCGCACTCCGAGAGCCGGCTGGGCAGTTCGGCTTCGTGCCCGAGACGCGCAACGACCTCGGCCAGCGTTTCGGCGGCGTGCGGTTGGCTGGCCTCGCCGTTGATGCCCGGCACGTATTCGAGCAGTTCGCGATACCAGCCATCGAACTCGACGCCGTTGAAGCGGATCACGTGCGGCAGCATCAACCCGATGGCCTGGCCGTGAACGATGCCGTAGTGCGTCGTCAGGGGGTTGGCCAAGGCGTGCGTGGCGCCGAGCATCGAGTTCTCGATCGCCAAGCCGGCGAAGCAGGCGCCCAAAAGCATGCCGCCGCGGGCGTCGAGATCGGCCGGCTCGGCAAGCACGCGGCCGAAGTTCTCGGCCAGCAATTGCCAGGCCTCGCGGCTGAAGGCCAGCGACGCCGGGTTGCGCTTGTTGGTGACGTAGGTTTCCAAAGCGTGCGCAATGGCGTCGATGCCGGTCAGCGCGGTCACGCGCGGCGGCTGGCTGACCGTAAGCGTTGGATCGAGGATCGCAATCCGAAACGAGGCCTTCTTGTCGCCGCAGGCCATCTTGACGTGCGTCTTGGCGTCGGAAATCAAGGCGAACGATTGCGTTTCGCTGCCGGTGCCGGCAGTGGTGGGAACGGCGATCATCGGCAGCATCGGCCGTACGGCCTTGCCCACGCCCCAATAGTCTTGTATCCGGCCGCCGCCGGTATGAACGAAGTTGATCCCCTTGGCGCAGTCCATCGAGCTACCGCCGCCCAGGCCGACGAGCAGCTCGGGATCGTAACGGCGGCCCAGGGCCGCGCCCGCCTCGACATTGTCGGAGGTGGGGTTCTCGTGGACGCCGTCGAACAGATGCGTTTCGATGCCGGCTTTGCGCAGGGAGTCGAGCCCGCGCTGCACGTGCCCGGCGGCGATGATGCCCGGATCGCTGATCACCAGCGCCCGGCGCACGCCCAACTCGCCCGCCAATTCGCCCAACGAATCGACCCGGTCGGGGCCGTACACGATTCGCGTGCGAGGTTGGAAGTCGAAGGGAGTCATCAACGACCGAACAGGGTGGTGACGAAATTAGTAGCAGGCACGCTCCGCGTGCCGTAGCATTTGCTCGTCGCGGTACGGCATCGCAGTAGACCGCGCCTTCCGCGCGGCGGTTGCGGCACGCGGAGCGTGCCTACTACTTTGGCGCCATACAATTCTACTCTAAACCTGCCTTCCGTCGGCCGAGCCTTTCAAAGCCGTCATTTGGCCGCCGCAACCGGCAACCGCTCGGGGGTAAGCTGGTAGGCCCGTGCCCGGAACAGGAACTCGACGATATTGCCTTCGTGCGGTTGCAGCCAATCGAGCTTGATCGTGGGGATCGCCCCGATATTGAGCCGGTCGATGTGCGTGGCGTCGGTCAAAGCCCGCTGCAACGCCTTGTCTTCCGTGATTCCGGTGCAGACCAGCGTCGGCCCGATCGATTCCAACATCTTGTCTTGCGGGCATTTCACCACGGTCACGAACGGGAACATGTATTCCTTCTTCGCGATCGCGTTGGCCGGCGACTCGCAATGCACGACCGTCGGCCGCAGATAGGCGCAGCGCTCCCTTTCAATCAACCGCGGGCCATAATCGGCCGTGGCGTGCTTGACGCCGCTTTCGCGCAGGTCGGCCTCGATCGCTTTCCACACGCTTTGGGCCACGCCGGCGACGGTGAAGGCGGCCAGCCCGGCGTTGGGATCTTCCGGCGGCAGCGCCTCGATCGGCCCGAGCTTTTCGGCCAGGGCCTGGGCGATTTCTTCGGTGTGCCGCGAGGCCCAGACGCCCGAACAATTGATGCAGCCGCGGCCGCTGTTGAGATAGACGCTGTCGGCGATCAGGTTGATATACTCTTCCCAGCGATCGACCAGGTCGTCGCCCAGCAGAATCTTGCTGAACCCCGGACCGTGCGCCTGCACGCGCGGATCGCCCTTGTAACGCTCGACCGTGGCGGTGCCGCCGAAGATCATGCTGCGGTCGCAGTTGGCCAGCACGGCCGCGCCCACGTCGCCGCCGCCGGGGTAAATCGAAATCGCCTCGCGCGGAATGCCGGCCTCGAAGAACGCCGCCGCCATGCGGTAGGGCGTCCACGGCTCTTGTGGTCCCGGCTTGAGCACCAGTCCGATTTGCATCGGAATCACCGGCAGCCAGAGCGTATGCACGCCCGGCGAGTTCGACGGCAGCACCAGCCCAACCACCGGCGACTGCGCCTGGTAGCTGACCACCACGCCGCGATTCTCCATGCCGTAGCCGTTGCTGAGGATCGACAGATCCAGCCCGCGCGTCAGGGCGTCGAGCATTTGGTCCATGTGCGTCAGCACGAAGTAGTTCTTCTGCATGTTGCCGCGGCACATGTAGACCGGCAAGCCGGTCGAGGCCGATTGGCAACGGGCGAAGTCTTCGGGCGATTGCTGACCGTCGCCGACCGGCAGCGTGCCGTTGAGGTACAAGTCGGCCGCCTTCTTGGTCCGCTCGATCAGTTCGTCGCAGGGAATATCGCGCAGCACGTCGCGCGCCCGCTGGGCGAACCGCATATCGCGCTGCAACAAGCCGGCGTTCGCCTGGCTCACCTTGGCGATCGGTTCGCCCGTGATGAAGTGCGTGACCGTGTCGGTTTCCAACGACTCATACGGCTTGCCCCAGCGTAGGGCCGGAATGTTGAGCACGCGTAGATCTCCAGAAACGTTGCGATTTAGTACACGCCTACCGTCGTGGCTTCGGCCAGTTCGTGGAAAGGCCGCACGCCGCTGACGCCGTCCCAGGGATATTTTTCAAAAGGCGGCTCGCGCTCGCCCTCGTCGCGTTCCAAAAAGCCGGGGACGAAGAATTCTTTGGTCATCGTCGTCAGCTTCACGCGACCCGTGCCGCCATAGCCGACGAGTTGATTGGGATCGTTGAAATCGACCACTTCGGCCACGGCCCGCGGCTGCGGAGCGTAGTAGCTGATCTTGTATCCGTCGGCCGCCGTGACCGGCTTCGAGCAGGCCAGGCCCATCAACGTGTTGCCGTAGGTCGGCGTCATGTAGACGCCTTCCAAAAACTCTTCGCTGGCGAAGCGGGTCCACTGCGGCGTGAACTCGGT
>DATNEC010000445.1:0-13454 GCA_035606815.1 Pirellulales bacterium | reverse complement strand
TATCCCGGAAGCCCGCGCCGAAGACGTCCGACTCGTACGTGGCCAGCCCGCAAGGGGCGGCGGGGCCGAGGTGGGTGAGCACGGGCATGACGTCGGGGCCGGTGCGCTTGTGGCCGTCGAGCACGGCGTGGACCTTGCCGTAGACGCCCCCGTAGACGGCGTGGATCAGGCCGTCGCGGCGACCGCCGCCGGGGTATTGCAGGAAGGTGTTGGTGAGGATTCGCTCGCCGCCGGGCGTGAACACGACGTCGACCGGGTTGTCCATCCCGCCCGTCATGACCGGCTCGATCCCCGAGCCGTCGGGCCGGCAGCGGAAGATGTGCGAGGCCTTCGTCACCAGCGGCGGCCGGCCGGGCCGCTCGTAGGTCTGCTCGGCGAAGGCGCCCTTGCACCAATAAATCCAACCGTCCGGCCCGAGATACGGGCCGTGCAGATCGTTGGCGCAGCCGGTCAGCGTCTTGCCCTGAAACCACTCTTCGCGCGTCTCGGCCGTGCCGTCGCCATCCGCGTCAGTCAGCTTCCAAATGCTCGGCGGGGCGGCGACGCACAGCGAGCCGTCGAACCACATCACGCCCTCGGGGAACATCATCCGGTCGGCGAAGACCGTGCTGCGGTCGAAGCGGCCGTCGCCGTCGGCATCCTCCAGCCGCACGATGCGATGCGGCTTCTGTTCGAGTTGCACTTGCACCTTGTCGTTCGAGCCGGACGAGTCGGCGACATAGAGCCGTCCCTGCTCGTCGAAGTCGGCCACGATCGGCCGCTCGACCAGTCCCGGCCCCGCGGCCTGTTCGATTTCGAATCCCGGCGGCAGCGTGAAGACGTGACCGTTGAGCGTGACTTCGTCGGCGCCCGAACGAGCGGCGACGAATAGTCCGGCGGCTACGGCCAGCAATGCGGCGGTCGCAAATCGCTTGTTCGACATCCGATTCGTTCCTTGCATGGGGCGTGCGGCGCTAGTGATTTGTCAATTTATGATTGATCAGTGCATGCTCACCGCGGGTGGCTGGCGGCAGAGCGGAGCGATGCCCCAGAATCGCAGGCGCGACTTGACCACGGATGTCACTGATTCCACGGATGATCGGGGCGATTGACGATATATTCATCGCAACGCAGGTGATAGAGTACTGGCTTAAACCCACGCCGCCGACCGGATCGACTTTGCCAAATCACTCGGAAATTCCACAAGTTCAAGTCTACGGCGGCCGGCCGCGCGGAGCAACCTTCTCGCATCCGCCGCACGCCGCCCTTTGCGAACTTTTCGGGAATGGAAGAAAGCGATGGACGCTGTGATTCGATTGACCACTCGCTGCTGACCAAGCCGCCGCGGAATCCAGTCGATACGTCAGGGACCGGATATCCTACAACCCGGCAAAGCCTGCCGGAGTTCGGCCGCGCCCACTTTCGTGACGTGAGTCTCGGCGAGATCAAGATAGCTAAGGCCCGTCAGCATGTGGATATTGACAAGTCCAGCGTCGGTGATTTGGGCGCCAGAGAGAATTAGTTGACGCAGGGACGTGAGCGCGCACAAACGGGTCAGGCCCGCATCCGTGATCTGAGTCTTGGCGAGATTAAGCACTTTCAGTCTCTTCAGTCCGTTTAGTTTGGCCAGCCCGGCGTCGGTGACCGGAGCGCCGGCGAGCGAAAGCGTTCGTAGGCCCGCCAACCCATGCAAGTGTGCCAACCCGGCGCCAGTGACTTGAGTGCCGGCGAGATTGAGGATTTGCAACTTCCGCAGTTCATGCAGATCGACGAGTCCCGCATCGGTGACCTTAGTACCGCTGAGATCAAGCGTTTGGAGGCCCGTCAGCCCGCGTAGTTGGGCCAGCCCAGCATCGGTGACCGGAGCGCCGTTAAGACAAAGCTTAGCGAGACTGGTCAGCCCTTGTAGTTTGGGCAACCCGGCGCCAGTGACCTGAGTGTTGCTGAGATCAAGCTCTCGGAGGCCCGTCAGCGGGTGCAGTTGGGCTAACCCATCGTCGGTGACTGGGGCGCCGTTGAGATTGAGGAACTGCAGGTTAGTCAGTCCGAGCAAGCGACCAAACCCCACTCCCGTGACTTGAGTGCCGCTGAGATCGAGCTCTACAAGGCCCGTCAGCCCGCGTAGGTTGGCCAAGCCGGCATCGGTGACCGGAGCATGGCAGAGTTCAAGGCGTTGGAGGTTAATCAGCGCATTCAGCCGGGCAAACCCGACGCCTGTGACTTGAGTGCCGCCCAGATAGAGCGTTTGGAGGCCCGTCAGCCCTTGCAGATGGACCAGCCCAGCGTCGGTGATCGGCGCGTCTCCGAGGACAATCTGTTGCAGCCCTGTCAACTCTTGCAGGTGGACAAGTCCAGCGTCAGTGACCGACGTGCCGATGACCCGCAACCGTTGCAAGCCCGCCAATGCTTGCAGATGCGCCATCGCGGCGTCCGTCGCCGCGGATGACTGAAGATTGACGTAAACCACGTCATCAAAGTAGTCCCGTGGCAGCCAGTGTCGCAGAGACGCGGCTGGGAACGCCTCCCTGGCCAGGAACGGCTCTTTCGCTGGGAAGGCCGCCTTCTCGGTCTTGTTGCTCGCGGTCTTGTCCGGATTCGCGTACTCAGCGTGTCCGCCAAGGGCTTCAATCGCCGCGACGGCCCGTCGCTGTCGCTCGGCCGTGTTGACCGTGATGCCCAGGACTATGCACAGCACAGAAACGAGCAGGAATAGCGCGCCTAATGAGAACTGCATCCAGCGCCGCTTCGGCGTCAGCAAGAGCAGGAGTTTGTCGAGCCGCTTGGCCATGCCTATCAGCATGAGGCCCGCACGGGTGACCGGCAAGCCCTCGTTCGAAGGACGATTTCGTCCGCCAATCGCAACTACATTCATTTCCCCAGCGGCAGATTCTCGTGCCGCGCGAACATCTGCTGGTACTGCTCGTAAAGAGCCGCGGCGATCGCCGGGCTGGTATTGCGCCAACGCCGAGGCCCGCCGGCGCGCAGATCGTCGTCGGGCAAGTCGGCGACGAGCAGCGCCCGGCGAGAAATGCCGGCCTCGGCCAACACCCGGCCGCGGCGATTCAATCGACCGCTCGTCGCTACCCACTCCGACGCGAAACCTCTCCGATGCGTCAGCGTCCAATGACTTGACAATTTGGCAACGCCCGCCAGAGTTCGGCCACGCCCGCATCAGTGACTTGAGTCTCGGCGAGACCAAGCGAATGCAAGTCCGACAGCCCGTGCAAGTGGGCCAGGCCGGCGTCGGTGATGTTCGTCGCGTGGAGCCAAAGCTCTTGGAGACCGGTCAGGCCTCGCAGCTTGGCCAGTCCGGCGCCCGTGACTTGGGTCCTGCTCAGATCAAGCTCTTCGAGGCCCGTCAGGCCATGCAGGCCCGCCAGCCCGGCGTCGGTGACCGGAGCGCCGTCAAGATCAAGCGATTTCAGGCGCGCCAGCCCCTGCAAATGGACAAATCCGGCGCCCGTGACTTGAGTCCCGCTCAGATCAAGCTTCTCGAGGCCCGTCAGCCGCGCAGGTCTACGAGCGCAGAGTCTGCCACGTCCAAAGCCTGAAGATCAACATAGTTCACGCTATCAAAGTAGTCCTGCGGCAGCCAACGCCGCAGACTAGTTCTTGGGAGCGCCTCGTCGTCCGCCCAGTCGGGCGTCGCATACGATACGCTTCCACCAAGCGCTTCGATCGCCGCCACGGCCCGTCGCTGCCTCTCGGCCGGGACCGCCACCATGCCCAAGGCTGCGCACAGCACGGTCACGAGCAGGAACAGCTTGCCCAACGAGAACTGCATCCAGCGCCGCTTCGGCTTCAGCAAGAGCAGGAGTTTGGCGAACCGCTTGGCCATGCCTATCAGGATGAGGCCCGCACGAGCGACGGGCAAGCCCTTGTTGTTTCGCGAATCACACTAACCCGACGCGTAAGCGAGGATGCGCGACGAATTTGCCTCGCTTACGCGTCGGGTTCGTGTTCGCCGCTTTTTGATATGGCAAGGCAAACGAATGTTCGAGGCGACAGAAGGACGATATCGTCTGCCCATCGCAAATTCATTCATTTTCCCAGCGGCAGATTTTCGTGCCGCGCGAACATCTGCTGGTACTGCTCGTAGAGGGCCGCGGCGATCGCCGGGCTGGTGTTGCGCCAACGCCGAGGGCCGCCGGCGCGCAGATCGTCGTCGGGCAAGTCGGCGACGAGCAGCGCCCGGCGAGAAATGCCGGCCTCGGCCAACACCCGGCCGCGGCGATCGAGGATCAAGCTGTCGCCTACGCCGACGCCCGCATAGCCCAGCGGCCCGGCGCCGGCCGACTCGGGGACGACCACGTTCGATCGGGCCACATAGACTCCGTTGTCGATGGCGATCGCGATATGATGGTTGCGGACTTCCGTGGTATGGTCGGCGACGTGGTCGTAGCCGATGTAGTTGAAGTGCGGCGTAAAGATGATCTGGGCTCCTTGCATGGCCAGAATTCTCGCCGGCTCGATGTAAGACGTGTCGGCGCAAATGGCGATGCCGAATTTGATCCCGCGTCGCTCGAAAACCGGAAACTCGTCGCCGCGGGTTTCGTAGCTCAAATAGGCGTAGGTCTTCGAGTACGCGCCGACGAGCTTGCCCCGTTCGATCACGGCGACCGTGTTGAACACGTTTTCGCCGCGACGCTCGTTCAGGCCGAGCAGCAGCGTGCAGCCGTACTTCTCGAACCGCTTCAGGATGCCTTGAAAGAACGGACCGCCAAGATCCACCGCATACTCAGTCGTGAACTTCTGCGGCGAGAAGAACCCATGCAAGAACGTCTCGGGCATGGCCAGAATCTCGGCGCCGCGCGACTCGGCCTCAACCAGGGCCGCTTCGGTCGTCGCCAGGTTCGCCTCGGCATCGCCGAACGCTACCGGGCCTTGGAATGCCGCGATCTTCATGGCAGACTCCTGTCGATCGAGAAAAGAGGCGCGTCATGATGCAAACGGAATTCCCATTTTACTGGCGATTCGCGGCCTCGGAAGCTATTTTAAGGGAGCGCCGCGAGATGCAGGCGTTTGCACTCTTTGGGTGAGCTTTGCCATGTGGAAATTCAAGAAGATCGCTTTGCCGGCGGCGGCCTGGGCCGCGATTGCCGCCTCGGCTTTCGCCGTCGAGCCGCAATCGCCTTCGCGCAGCGTGCAGCGGACCGTGCTGCGACAAATGGGCAGCGTGAAGGCCGAGCGGCGCGAGGCGGGCATCGCCACGCTCAAGGAATACCCGACCGCCGCCGCGGCGCGATTGCTGACCGAGCATGGACTGACGAGCGAGTTCGACGACGTGCGCCATGCGTCGTATCGCTTGCTGCAAGACGAAAGCGACAGCCAGGAAGTTTGCGACGTACTGCTGGACAAGGTGCAGAAATCGTTTCGCAAAGGCGCGGCCGGGCCGGCCGCGTGCGGCATGCTCGGCGCGCTGCTGTCCTCGGAGTTGGAGCCGGTCGAGCAAAAGACGGCCGAGTTGCTCGGCCAGGCGGCGCTGCGGCCCGGCGCCGGCTGGGGAATTCTGACCAGCCTCGCCGACGAATTCGGCCTCCAAGGCGGCGACCGCAGCGTCAAGTCGCTGGTCAAGCTTTCCGAGCAGCCTTGGTTCGATCGGGTCTTCGCCGCTCGCCGGGCGATCGTGCAGGCGCTCGCGCGGATCGAGGAGCCCGAGGCGATCGATGCGCTGATCTCCCTTTTGGCCCGCGCCCAGGGCGAAGTCCGCGGCGATATCGCCCGGCGCCTGACGGCCGTCAGCGGCAAGCCCTACGCGCTCGACGCCGACCGCTGGCGCGAGTGGCGGAAGGCGAGCCGCGACAGCGATTCATCGTATTCTTCGCGCGAGTTGCGGCCGGCGCCGGTCTACGCGCCGCTCGTCGCCGCGGCCCCGTCGCACTATTACGGCTTGCCGATTTACGCCCAGCGGCTGGTGTTCGTGCTCGACACGTCGGGCAGCATGAGCGGACTGCGGCTCGCCGCCGCCCAGCGCGAGCTGCTGCAAGCCATTGGCTCGCTGCCCGCGGGGGTGGGCTTCAACGTGCTGGTTTTCAACCAGGGAGTGGTCGCCTGGCAAGAGCAGTTGGCGCCGGCCTCGCCCGAGAACAAGGCGCTGGCCGCCGCGTTCGTGATGTCGCAGCACGCTTTTGGCGCCACCTGGACCTACGACGCTTTGGCGGCGGCGTTCGATTTCGACGCCGAATCGATTTACCTGCTCACCGACGGCGAGCCGTGCGGGGGCACGATCACGAATCCGGCCGCAATCGTCGCGGTGCTCGCCAAGCTCAATCATGCGCGCCGCGTGACGATCAATTCGATCGGCGTCGGGGTCGGCCTGCCCGGCTCGCCATTCGACGTCTTCTTGCAGGCGCTCGCCGTGCAAAACTACGGCGAATACCGCCGAGTGAACCAGTAGGCTGCCAGAGACCGCGTTATGCAAACTCGTGAAACGGAATGCCGATCGCATATCGGGTTCCGGATTCGATTTCGCTCAGACCGTGCTTGACCGGCTTCAGGCCAAAAACGCCGCCCACGCGGACCAGCCGCTCACGAGTGCAGAACAAAACGGCATCTCCCAGCCCGGCTGGCACGGCGCGGCGTTCGGGTGCCTTGCGCTCGGGCTGATCGCAAAACAGGAACTCGCCGCCCGCGAATGCGTTTTCTTCACTCGTGATGGAATCGGCGCGTGGGCTGAGCACGACCACGAGTTGCAGCGGAAAGAAGACTTCACCGCGAATGTCTTGGTGCAGCGCGTTGAATCCGCCCGCTTCGTACCGCAAAAGCAGCGGCGACGCAGTGGTTTGACCCGCCGCTGTGCAGCGTCGGCGGAATTCGGACCAGGTTGCCGGATACGGCTCCTCGCGCTTGAGCAGCGCCTGCCATTGGTTGGCGATTTCCGCCAGGCGCGGATAAAACAGGCGCCGGATGGCATCGACCAGCGACGGCAAGGGCGCCGCGAAATAACGGTAGACGCCTCTTCCAAAGCGGCTTTTGTTCATCGTCACCGTCTTGGCAAACAGCCGGTCGTGCTCGAACATCGACCGAAGCGTTTCGCATTTTTCGGCGCAGAGCAGTCCCGGCACGTGGGCGAATCCACGCGCGGTCAAGCGGGCGTCGATTTCCGGCCAGTTAAGGCGCTCGATGCGGGCCGCCAATTCGGACCCTGCGTCGCTCGGCGCCTGCTCGATCCGACCATCGCCCAGCGGCGCTTGCGTTTCTGAGCCGGCTCGCGCGTCCGAGCCGCATCCGCCGGCCGCCAAAACCTCGTAGGCGGTCAAGGCAACCTTGTGGCGCTCCGTCTGCGGGGCGAGCCGGACCGCTTCGCGTTGCAGCGTAACGGCCTGTTGAGGCTTTCCCTGGCGAACCCGGATCGCCGCCAGACCGGAGTAGGCTTCGGCGAATTCGGGCGCCGCCTGGATCGCCGCCTCAAACGATCGAGCGGCCTTCTCGTCCTCGTGCAATTGCACAAGCAGCGTTCCTTGATCGTGCCAAAGCACCGGATTCGAAGGATTGAGTTCGACCGCGCGCCCGATGATTTTGACGGCCAAATCCAAACGCATCTCGTCCGCGGCATCCCAAGCTTGGCGGGCCAGTTTGTCCGCGCGCCGTCGGTTCTTGTCTCGCTGTTTCTTGGCGTTCATGATCTTCCTCCGGGTTTGCGCACGAAGATCGCCGGCCAAAGCGAAACCGGCATCGCCGGCCTCGTGCGCAAAAAAAGGGTCTGTAAGTGCAGAGAATCCCCGCCTTCCGCGTTGAGCCGCGGAATGGAGGCAATGGCGGGATGCACTAACTGAGGAAGATTCGCGCGTATTGCATGACAGTAGGACCGAGAGTTCGCTTGAAAGGTTCGCGAGTCCTAAGCAACTCGGCCGGGTTTCACTTCTTGGCTTCGCCGAGCGGCGAATTAGCCGGGCCGTTGATGACTTGCCCGAGCGCGTCGAACCGCGAGCCGTGGCAGGGGCAGTCCCACGTTTTCTCGGCGCCGTTCCAGTGGACGATGCAGCCCAGATGCGGGCAAATTGCGGATCGCTCGTGACAGACTTCGTGGTCGTCGCGATAGATCGCCACTTTCTGCAGGCCGCGGCGGACAACCGCGCCCTCGCCGCGGGCGATGTCCTCGGGCGCTTCGACCTCGCTGCCGCTGAGCCAGTCGACGGCGTATTGCTTGGCGACGTTGATGTTCTCGCGCAGGAACTCCTTCCAAGCCATTCCCCAGACGGGTTTTCGCGAAGGGTCGTAAATCTGCGACCAGGGGTTTTCGCGGCCCAGGATCAGATCGGTCAGTAGAATGCCGGCGATCGTGCCGTGGGTCAGCCCCATGCCGGAATCGCCCGTGGCGATATAGACGTTGTCTTTGTCCAGCGGGTTTCGGCCGATGAAGGCCAGCCCATCCGTCGTTTCCATGACCATCCCCGACCAGCGCGATTCCACTTCCCCCATCATCGGGAACCGCTCTCGGGCCCAGGTTTCCAAGCGGTTCCAGCGGTCGGCCTGGTCGATGACCTGCCCCTCCTTGTGGTCTTCGCCTCCCACGATCAACAAATCGCTGTCTTCCGCCATCGGTTGCAAGCGGACGTAATGGTAGTATTCGAGCGTGTCCCAGTAGAGCGCATGCGGAATGACGCCGATCGGAACGCGGGCCGCGATGGCATAACTCAGATACGGCGCTTGCTTGGTATGGATCGCCACCAGGTCGTTGATCGGGACGTTCGTCGCCACCACAGCCGCGCCGGCCGTGACGACCGGTCCGCGCGAGGTTTCTATCCGGGCTTTCGCGCCGCCTTCGATGCGAGAGACATGCGTGCGCGTATGGATCTTTCCGCCCAAGGCGCGAATCGCGTCGGACAATCCGGCGAGATACTTCAGCGGATGGAACTGCGCCTGCCGCGGAAAGCGCAAGCTGGGGCCCGTGTCGAACGACGGAATCGGCGCCCGCTCCACAAGTTCGACGCCTTCCAGGCCCGCTCGGCGGGCCGCGCCCAACTCGCGGTCGAGCACGTCGGTCGGGCGCCCCGGCGGTACGAACAGATAGCCGTCGACTCGTTTGAAGTCGCACTCGATCCTCTCTTGACGAACGATGGCGTCGATCCGCTCGATCGCCGCCGTGTGGCTCTCGGCGGCCAGCCGCGCGCCCTCCACCCCGTGGACTTTTTCCAGCTCCGTGAAACGATCGTCGAGCGCGTTGGACAAGTGAGCGCTGGTCCGCTGCGTTTGGCCGCCGGCGATCGGGCCGTCGTCGAGAACGACGACGCTTTTACCCTCGCGGGCCAACAAGTAGGCGGTCGAGAGGCCGGCGATCCCGGCGCCAACGATGCACACATCGGCCGCGGCGTCGCGCGTCAAGGGGAGAAGTTCAGGGATGACCGAATCGGACATCCACGCCGAAACGCTTTGCTCCGATTTCGGTTTCATGCGTCGTTTTCCGTTTGCAGTTTTGGAAGCTTCACAACCAGCTTGGTCGCGCTCAAGGGCCGAATGGCATGCGCTTTGCCCGCGTTTCCCGTTCGCCGCCGGCAAATCGGCGACCGCGCCTTGCATGACTTGCTGGCCTCATGCACTGAGCGTGCCAAAGTTTTCGAAATGCAAGGGCGAGGCGAGGCCGCGAGCGCGTCGCGGACCCGCGCGGCATGGGCTTTGCTCGCCTTCCCGCGCGGGCTCCCCCCTTCACTTTCGCCCCAGTCGAAAGGAGCGGTTCGTCATGGCCAAGTACGGCGCCAAGGCCAAAAAGGAAGTGAAAAAAGCGGTCAGCAAAACGAAAAAGGGCACGCAGAAGAGCGGCAAATCGGGCAAAGCCAAGAGCCGAAAGCAGGCCATTGCGATCGGCCTTTCGAAGGCGCGAAAAAAGGGCGCCAAGGTTCCAAAGAAGAAAAAGTAGCTCGGCCGTCGAATTCGCGTTTAGCCGGACGGTTTACAGCAAGATTTCTTGCACGACGCGCCCGTGAACGTCCGTGAGGCGGAAGTCGCGGCCGCTGTAGCGGTAGGTGAGCCGCTCGTGGTCGATGCCCAACAGGTGCAAGATCGTGGCGTGCAGATCGTGGACGTGGACCTTGTCCTTGACTGCGTGGTTGCCGAACTCATCGGTCTCGCCGAAAGCCAGGCCCCCTTTCACGCCGCCGCCGGCCAGCCAGGAGGTGAAGCCGCGGCTGTGATGATCGCGTCCCTTGGCGCCCTGCGACCAAGGCGTACGGCCGAACTCGCCGCTCCAGACGATCAGCGTCTCGTCGAGCAAGCCGCGGCGCTTCAGATCGGCGATCAATGCTGCGATCGCCTGATCGCTTTGCTTGGCGTGATTGGCGTGATTCATGATGTCGCCGTGGTCGTCCCAAGGCTGCCCGCCGCCGAAATAGATCTGCACCATCCGCACGCCGCGCTCGACCAGCCGCCGGGCCGCCAGGCAGGCGTCGGCGAATTGGCCGGGGCCATACTCTTCTCGCGTGGCGGCCGTTTCGCGGCCCAGATCGAAAACCTCTTGCGCGGCGAACTGCAGGCGGAACGCCATTTCGAGCGATTCGATGCGGGCTTCGAGTTGGCCGTCTTGCCCGCGCTCTTCGAGATGCTCGCGATTGAGCTGCTGCAACAAGTCGAGCTGCCTGCGCTGCGCGTCGGGCGGCAAATGGGCGTTGTGGACGTGTTGAATCACCGACTGCGGGTCGATCTTGCCGTTATTGATGTGGCAGCCCTGGAACACGCCGGGCAGAAAGCTGTTGCCCCACAGTTGCGGCCCCACGACCGGCTTGCCAGGACAGAGCACGACGAAGCCGGGGAGGTTCTGGTTTTCGGTCCCCAGGCCGTACGTCAGCCACGAACCGAGGCAGGGCCGCGTCGGCTGCGTGTGGCCCGAGTTCATCATCAACAGCCCCGGCTCGTGGTTGGGAATGTCAGTGTGCATCGAGCGGATCACGCAGATCTCGTCGATCGCTTTGGCCACGTGGGGATACAATTCGCTGACGTCGACGCCGTTTCGGCCGTACTTGGCAAACTTGAACGGCGAGGGGAAGAGCTTGCCGACGGTGCGCTGATAATTCTTCGTCAGTTCTTCCGGCTGCTGGCCGGCGTATTTCTCCAGCGACGGCTAGGGATCGAACGTGTCGACGTGCGACGGGCCGCCGTTCATGAACAAGAAGATCACTCGCTTCGCCCGCGGCGCAAAGTGGGGCGGCTTTGGCGCCAGCGGGCTGATCGCGGCGCCATCGGCGGCCCCTCTCGCCGCGCCGCCGAGCAGCCCGGCGTCGCCCAGTACCGTCGCCAGGCCGAGAGTCCCAAAGCCGGTCCCCATCCGCGAAAGCCACTGGCGGCGGGAGAATGGCGCACGCTCGGAATTCGGAGCATAAGATTCGGAACGGTCTACAGCGTTGCGGCAGCTTGGCATCTTTCAGACTCCTAACTCCTAACTCTCCTGACTCCCCCGCCGCTTCAATCAACAAACACGAACTCGTTCGTGCTCAACAGCGCCTGGGCGTATTGCTCCCAAGGGCTAAGCTTGACTTCGGCGCTCGCCGACGGGCCGCCGGAGAGAAAGTCTCGCGCTAATTGGCGCTCGTGCTCGTGCGGGGCGCGGCCCAGCACCCAGCGATAGGCCCGCTCGACGCGAGCGTCGTCGTCGGCCAGCGTTTCGTTCAGCACCCGGGCGGCGAGGGCTTTCGCCTGCCGGACCATGAACTCGCTGTTGAGCACGAACAACTGCTGCATCGGCACGGTGGTGATCACGCGCCGTTCGCTGGTCAGGTTGGGGTCGGGAAAATCAAACAGCCGTAGCGTGGGGTTCAATTCGTGCCGGCTCACGGCCGCGTACAACGTCCGCCGCCGGTTGTTGGCGTCGTCCAGCGAAAGCGATGGGCCGCCGATTGTCTGCTCGGCGTTGCCGCAGACGGCCAGCACGGCGTCGCGCCAGGCCTCGACGTCGAGCCGCCGGCGATTCATTCGCCATAGCAAGCGGTTGTCGGGATCGCGTTCGTAGTTCGCCGCCTGAAAGGTCGAAGCCGCTCGATAGGTCGCCGAGAGCATGATCTCGCGGTGCAACTGCTTCACCGACCAGCCCGAGGCGATGAACCGCTTGGCCAAATGATCGAGCAGCTCCGGATGCGTGGGCCGTTCGCCTAGCAAGCCGAAGTTGCTCGGCGTGCCGACGATCCCTCGGCCGAAGTGCTGCTGCCAGACGCGGTTGACGAAGACCCGTGCTGTGAGCGGGTTGTTGCGGTCGGCGATCGCGCGGGCCAGTTCAAGCCGGCCGCTGCCGTGCTCGAACGGCTTGGCGTCCGGCGGCGACAGCACGGCGGGAAAGCCCCGCGGCGCCTCTTCGCCCAAGTCGGCGTGGTTGCCGCGCAAGTGAATCTTCAAATTGGCGATTTTGCCTTCGGTCAGGCTGTGTGCGATGGGATACTTATCGCCCGCCGCCTGCTTCAGCGCGTCGATCTCCATTTGAATGCCGGCCAGAGCCTGCCGGCGATCTTCCGCAAGCAGCTTTTCGAATTGCTCCTTCGGCAGCGCAAGAGGCGCCTTGCGATCGTCGACCAGTTGCTTGAGGAGTTCGGCCGTCTCTTTGTCCAATTCCGGCTTGCCGGGCTTGGCTTCTCCTTCCTTGAGCGCCGCCAATCGCGCGGCGAATTCGTCTTCGAGAGCGCGCCGCTTGCCGATGGCCGCGACAATCGTCGCCTCGATCGCCGCCGCCGCTTGTTCCGCCTCCGCGAGCGCCGCCGCATCGTTCGACAAATCTTTGGCCGGATCCTGCCTGGCCAACAAATCGCGCCAGGGGGCGAACAGCGGATGCTTCGCCTCGCGGTCGGCCGCCAAATGCCGCTGCCAGCGGGCGAGCAGCGGCTCTTGCAATTCGGCTTGCTTCGCGACATCGGCCAGGGCCGCTGAAGGCTCGGCCTTGCGGCGATTGTCGAATTTCCAGAGGGCGAGCAGATACTTCGCCGTCTGCGGCGCGAACGACTCGCCCAGCTTGCGGGCTTCCAGCGCCCGGGCCTCTTTCAACCGTTCTTCCGCCTGCTTGACGTTCGCCTGCGCCGCGTCATAGCGCGCGACGATGTCGGCGGGCGCCAACGGCGCTTCGCAATAATCGCTGCTGGCGAAGATGCCGGCCAGCGCGTAATAGTCGCGCGAGGAGATCGGATCGAATTTGTGATCGTGGCAGCGGGCGCAGGAGACCGTCAGCCCCAAAAAGCCGCGGCTGAGCGTGTCGACCCGGTCGTCGTATTCGTCGGTCTTGGCTTTCATCGCGCAGCCCGCGTCGGCGTAGTAGACCGGCCCTAGGGCAAAGAACCCCAATGCCGGCAGCCGGTCTATCCGATCGCCCCCGCCCGCCGAATCGTCGAGCAGGTCGCCGGCGATCTGCTCGACGACGAAGCGATCGAAAGGCAAATCGCGATTGAAGGCGTCGACGACCCAATCGCGATAGCGATAGCCGCTCGGGTAAAGGCGCGCCTGAAAGGTATGGGCTTGGTCCTCGCCATAACGCGCCACGTCGAGCCAGTGCCGCGCCCAGCGCTCGC
>DATNEC010000238.1:0-3349 GCA_035606815.1 Pirellulales bacterium | reverse complement strand
GGTGGACGGGCACGACTTGTTGAAAGCGCGTCTTCGACAGGCGCTGGATGCGGTCGCGAGTTTCCTGCAAGGGCGGTTTGCCGATCAGCATGTGGTAATAGATGCAGCCCAGGAAATAGATGTCGCTGCGCGGATCGTCTTTGCGCGCGCCGGTGGCCCGCTCGAGGCCCGCGTAGTCGATCGTCCGCTGATTGAGCTGGTCCTCCGAAACGTCGTCGGAGACGGTGCTGTCGGTCGCGGCCAGGCCGAAGTCGACCAGCTTCGCCTGGCCTTTGCTGGAGACGAGAATGTTCGTCAGCTTCAGGTCGCGGTGCGAAACGCCGTGCTCGACGGCATAGCGCAGGCCGCTCGCAATGTCGATCATCAGCCGCGTCGCTTCGGCGGGATCGAGCTTCTTGCGAATCTTGAGGAACTCGCGGAGGTTGCGCCCTTCGATGAATTCCATCACCAGAAAGTGCGTCATGCCCTTGGAGGAGACCTCGTAAATGGGCACGATATTCGGATGGCGGAGCGTGATGCCCACCTGCCCTTCGCGGCAGAAATGTTCGGTCTGCTCGGGACTGTCGCTGTATCGTTTGCGCAACACCTTGACGGCGCGGACGACCCCCGTGTCCTTGTGGACGGCGCGGTACACGCGGGCGAAGCTGCCGCCCGAGACCATGTACAAGACTTTGTAGTCGCCGTAGAAATAGCCGGCCCGCTCCCCCTTGAGCAGGCGATCGAGCTGGAAGTTGGTCAACAGCTCGCGGCGCAGCAACAACTGGACGAAATCTTCCACCGGGACATTGCGTCGACCGAACTCTCCCCAGATTTCTTGGAGTTGGCGGTCATCCAACAGGTCCTGGTCGAACGCGCGCTGAGCAATTTGTTCAGCGGTCAGCTCGGCCATTGCACATTATCCCCCGGTCCCCAGGCGCGGCCACGCGAAGCCAGCGATCCCAATCCTTCATCGTATGCCAGTCCTGCAATCGCCGCAACGATTCGCTGGAAGATGGTCGCGGTGGCGTTCAATTCTGGTCCAGTTGGCGGCGGAAGTCGTCGCGTTCGCGCCGCGTGGCTTCCAAGTCGAACAGCAGGTACTTCATGTCGAGACGGAGCTGGCTGAGCGCGTCCTGCACCAGATTCAAAATCCGCCGCCGGCGCCGAGTGCTTTCGACCACTCGCAACACGAGCGGCTCCAGCCGTTGCTTGAATTCGGCCGGCAGAGCGTCGATGGCGGCGCTGAGTTCGACCAAATCGTTGGGCAGTTCTTCGGCGGTCGTGGCTGCGGTTCGCGAGGCTTGGCTCATAGGTGGCTCTTGTGTGAAGTGGCGGATATGCAGTTCTGTAGAGCAGACCCCGTGCCAGCAATCAAGCCTCGGGCCGGCAGATCGACGGCAAGTCATTGAGTTATAAGCGATTGCGGTCGCCCGTGGCAGATCCCGGCCGGACGGGCCGCGTTGAAAAAACGCCACAATCCGCTCTGGAGACGATTCGCAAATCCTGATAGAAACAGGGCTTATGCCAAAGGCGGCCGGCGGCGGCGCGGGCGATGGGATTTCGCCACGCCAGGCCCGGCGGCAAGGGAAAGGACTCTCGTAGCCCTTGTGTTTTAGCCACGGATGGAACACCGATCAAACACGGATCAATCGGCGTCGAAGCCGAAAGTCGCTTTTCGCTCCGCGAAGAGACGTCTTTTCGCGGAGCGAAAAGCGACTTGCGCTAGGTTTCATCCGTGGCCCCCTTCGCTAATTGCCCGGGCCATCGCCTTCGCGACGATCGTTTGCTGGACATTACCCCTCGCCGGGCAAAACATCGTCCACGAAGGGTTCGATAGCCCCGAGACGACGTGGCGCGACGCCGGCGGCGACGTGGCCCAGTATCGCTTCGACGTCCACCAGCGCACCGGAAAAGGCGCCCATAGCGGCGCCGGCTGCGAATACGTTCAGTTGAGCGCGGGGGACGGCGCCTCGGTCCGGCTGGCCCTCGACATCGGCCGCGCGCATCTCATCGAAGAATTCCAGCCGACCGTTTGGATTCGGTCCGACCGGGCCGGATTGCAACTGCTGGCCCGCGTCGTGCTGCCGCGGACCGCCGATCCGCGCACCGGAAAAGCCGTCGCGCGCTACATCGCCGGCACGAGCTACTCCGAGGTCGACCGTTGGCAGCAATTGCGGCTCGAAGGCGTCCCAAAGCTCGTGCAGCGGCAGATCCAGGCGTTGCGGGCCGCCTTGGGCAAGGATGTCGACGCGCGAGAAGCCTATGTCGATCGCATCGCGCTCAACATCTACGGCGGTCGAGGGCAAACGCGGGTTTGGATCGACGATTTGGAGATTGCAGGCTTTGTCGCCGCCGAAGCGCCGGCCGGCGGGCGCCGAATGGCTTCGGTCGAAGCGGCGCCGTCGGGAGCGGCGCCCGAAGTTCAACGGCCGAGCCGAGCAAATGGCGCTTCGCGTGTGGGCGCCACGCTCTCTTCGTCGATTCTGCTGGTCGACGGCCGCCCGCGATTTCCCAGGCTCATCGAGTACCAGGGGGAATCGTTGGATTATCTCAAGGAGCTGGGTTTCAATGGCATCCTGTTGCACGAGACGGCGTCGACCCTCGTGCTCGACGAGGCCGCGCGCGTCGGCCTGTGGGTGGTTTGCCCGCCGCCCAAGCCTGCGGGGCTGGATGGCGCCGCCGGCCCGCCGGCCGCACTGGCCAAGTTCGATTCGCGATACGATCCGGTGCTGGCCTGGCATCTGGGGCAAGGTCTGACCAAGCTCGAGTTGGCCGCGACCGAGCGCTGGGCCGAAGAGGTGTTGCGGGCCGATGGCGTCTCGCCGCGGCCGTTGGTCTGCGACGCCGAATCTGAAATCACGGCCTATAGCCGGATCTCGTCGATGATCCTCATGCCGCGCCGATCTCCGGCGGGAACGAGTTTCGAATTGACCGATTACCGCGCCTGGTTGCAAGCCCGGCCGCAGTTGGCCCTGCCCGGCACGCCCTTCTGGACGACGATTCAAACCCAACTGGCGCCGCAACTCCTGGAACAGATCGAGTTGCTTGGAGCGGGCCGGGCTCGCCTTCCCGCGGTCGAGCACGAACAGATTCAGTTGCTTGTGCAGTCGGCGATCGCCGCGGGCGTGCGCGGCTTGGCATTCGCCTCGCGCTCGCCGCTCGACGCCGCCGATCAAGAGACGAAGCAGAGGGCGCGAACGCTGGAATTGCTCAACCGCGAACTGGATCTGATCGAACCGTGGGCGGCCGCCGCCGCGACGAAATCGGGCCTGCTGGGCCTGGATGCGACCGGCGAAAACCCCGAGCTCAGCGCGGCCGTGTTGCAAACCGATCTGACCCGCGTGCTGCTGCCGATCTGGCTGGGACAAAG
>DATNEC010000408.1:0-2851 GCA_035606815.1 Pirellulales bacterium | reverse complement strand
TCGGCACGCGGCAAGCCGTGCAATTGTTGGCCGAGTGCCGGCGATTGGCAGAGAGCGGCGAGGCGGTCCCGGCCGAGATGCTGCGGCTCGGCGCCGCACTGACCGACGCCAACGGGGCGATTTTCGACGCCGCGAACCAATTCGCCGGCTGCATCGCCGGCATTCACGAAGTCCTCCGCCGCCAGGGCCTGCTGGAAGGCGCCTGGTGTTTGGATCCCGCCGAACGGCTCAGTCCCGGCCAGGCCGGCGAGATCGACCGCGTTGGCGCCGCGTATCCGGAGCTGTTCGACGACGCATTCGTTCGCGAGAATCTAGAGCGCTGGCTGTCGAACTAGCAGGCGTGCGCCGTTCTGGAAGCGAGCAGCCGTTGGAACGGCGGTTTCGTGCGGCTACAATTGGCCGGCCGAGTTAGCATCCGACCCGATGACCATCAATCCGCCAGTGATCAGAAGGGGTGAAAATTGGCACTTCTCTTCAGTTGTCCGTGCGGCCAGACGTATTCACTGAAGGAGGAATTCGCCGGCCAACTCGTCAAATGCCCAAGTTGCGGGACCGAGACCCGCGCCGCGGCGCTGCAGCGCCACCCGCAAGCCGACGCCGCCTTCGACCGCGATCAGTTCTTGCTGCGGCAACAGCATTTGGCGATCAATCAGAAATACTACGTTTGGGACGAACAGGGAAAAGTCATCTTGTTCGTCGAGCGGCCGACGTTTTTGCTGAGGAGGCTGCTCGCGGGGTTCGCGGCGGTGTGCGGAGCGATGATTTTGACGCTGGCGGTGGTCGTCGTGGGCATCGCGCTGTCGGAATACTCGACTGCCGCCGCCGTTGTCCTCGCAGTTGCTCTGGCCGGCGCGGGAATTTGCGGCTTGCTCGTGCTGGTCGTCTGGATTTCGCCCAAGCGACACGTCACGTTCTATCGCGATGATTCCAAGGGCGAACGTCTCTTGGATGTCTTGCAGGACCAAAAGTTCTGGCTCTTCATCGCCACCTACACCGTCCGCGACGTTGCGGGCGAAATGCTGGGCGTCTTGCGCAAAAATTATTTGTACAACCTGTTTCGCAAGCGGTGGGATTGCCTCGGTCCCGACGAAGCGCTGATTTGCGTCGCCCGAGAGGATTCGCTGTTGTTGTCGCTATTGAGACGCTGGATCGGGCCGCTGCTCGGCGCACTGCGCGCCAATTTTCTGATTTTCGACGGCGATAGCGATCGAGTGATCGGCGAATTCAACCGCAAGTTCACAATTCTCGACCGCTACGTTTTGGATCTGACGGCCGATCCAGGCCGAAACCTCGATCGCCGCATCGCCTTGGCGTTGGGCGTGATGCTCGACACGGGCGAGCGGCGCTAAACGAACGCGCGGCGGCTATCAAGTTTGGACAACCGACGATGTGCGAAGAACCCCGCCCGTCCGACGCGGCGCCGGACGCGGCCGCCGCTGCGCCCGCCGAAGAAGCGGCCGTCTTGATTTGTGCGGAGATGCTTGCCTCGCCCAAGGCCAACCCGCGGCGCGACTTCGAACAGGGCATGTCACCGTTTCCGGCGGTCGCGATCGCGCTGATTTGCAACTTCATCGCGACATTTGCCTGGGAGGCGGCCACGGGAGCGCTGCACGACGCGCAAGCCATGCTCGCAGCCGGCGCCATCAACCTGCCGGAGTTGCAGCGCGGAGAGGTTTGGCGTCTTGCGAGCTGCCTCTTTTTGCATGGAGATGCCAAGCATCTGGTCGGCAACTCCGTGGCGCTCTACATCATTGCCATGGCTAGCCAACAGGCGTTTGGCGCCGGGAAGACGCTGGCGGCCTTTTTCGTGACGGGCGCCGTGGCGTCGGCGATCAGCGTGTGGTTTCAGCCCGTGCCGACGATTGGCGCCTCGGGGGCGATTTTCGGCCTGATCGGCGCCGTGATCGCTTTCCTCTATCGCTACCGGCGCAAGTTTTATTTTCGCGATGCCCGGATCGCCTTGGTGCTCTTGCTCTGGTCGCTGTTTCAAGTCGGGGCCGGATTCCTGGATCCGCAGATTGCGAACGGGGCGCATATCGCCGGGTTGGTCTGCGGCGGTTTGCTGGGGATGTTGCTTCCGCCGAAGCTCGGAGCGGTCGGAGGACGATAGCATTGCTTTGGCAAGGCGGCGTTACCGCGTTAAACTGAAGCGCGGAGAGGGGCGAAAACGTCGCGCGCCAGCGGCTTGGGTCCAGGCATCGCAGTACCGCTTTCGGAGTCGAAACCATGAAGCTCGCGCCTGCGGCAATCTCTCAAGAGCTGCTGTTCGAGGCCGCGGGCGGCGTCGTCCGCTTGACGCTGAACCGCCCGGCCAAACGCAACGCGCTCAGCCAGGCCCTGCTCGATCATCTGGGCGCCGCGCTCGACCGCATCGCCGCCGATCCGTCGGCGCGCGTGGTCGTGCTGGCGGCCAACGGCGCCGTGTTTTCGTCGGGACACAATCTCAACGAACTCGTCGGCCGCACCGAGGCCGAGTACCGGGCGATCTTCGAGAAGTGCTCGGCCGTGATGCAGCAAATCCGGCGTTTGCCGCAGCCGGTGATCGCCCGCGTGCAAGGTCTGGCCACCGCGGCCGGCTGTCAACTGGCGGCGACGTGCGACCTGGTCGTGGCCGATCAAGAGGCGATGTTCGCGACGCCGGGCGTGAAAATCGGCCTGTTCTGCACCACTCCAATGACGCCGTTGGTGCGAGCGGTCCCGGCCAAATTCGCGATGGAAATGCTGCTCACCGGGAAACCGATTTCGGCCGCGCGGGCCTATGAATTGGGCTTGGTCAATCGGGTCGTGCCGGCGGCGGAATTAGATCGTACGGTCGACGAGTTCGTCGCGGCAATTTTGGAGAGCAGCCCGC
>DATNEC010000392.1:0-8969 GCA_035606815.1 Pirellulales bacterium | reverse complement strand
GCGAGTCGCCAAATCCCTTATGCGAAGTTGCGGCGTGCGGACTCGCATAACATGCGTCTTTCATCGCGTCAATTTCAAGTGGGCACAATGTGCGTCGCCGCAACCTGCCCCATCGCATCTAGAGTTCGCGTTGACCCTGGCCTGCATCCCCTCTGACGCGAACACGAATTCTCCGAACGGACGATTCGGGTCCAGCAACGCTTTCGGCAGACAGAGCATCAGTTCATCGACCGCAGTCAGAAGCATCCTCTTCGGCCACGGGAAAACCTCGCCGGGCGCCAGGCTCACGACCTTCTCGCCGCTGGGCGGGGTCCGCGGTTTTCGCTTGAACCATCCGAACATGCGGCCTTTCCTTTATCGGGTCTTCAGGGTTTTAAGTGGGCGAGCGATGATTCGCCCGCGCGTATGCGGATTACGGATTCCTCTTCTCTGTTCGCATGGCTTCACCTTTATTGCGCATGAATTGACCGAGCAGGAGCAGGACAGCATGCGAATAGCGCGATGACCGGTGAATGAAAACGCGCCGAACAGAGAAGAGGAATCCGTAAACGTCGCGGCGATCCCAAGCAGATCACGAACTTGCGGAATGTCGGCCCCTCGAAGCTCGGAATACCCTCATTATTTCTGGGGTGGCGCTATTTGCCGATGCAATACAACGCCCGGTCGGTTCGCAGGAACAACCGGCCGCCGCTGACCGCCGGCGTGGCATTCGCGCGGCTGTCGTCATCTTCGAATACGTTATGCGCCAGCAGCTCGAACTGCGGCTTGGCCGCGACGACGAACGTCCCGTCGTGCTGCGAAACGAAATACAGTTTGCCGTCGGCCAGCAAGGCCGACGACCAGATTTTGCCCGGCCGTGGCGTGAGGCGTTCTTGAAACACCGTCTCGCCGGTGGCCGCGTTCTGGCAGCAGATATAGCCGCCGTCGTCGCTGGCCCAATACAGATGGCCGTCGTCATAGACGGGCGAGGAGACGTTCGAGCCTTTCTTCTCCTTCCAGACCGTGTTCGATGAGGTAACGTCGCCGCTGCCGCCGGTGCGGACCGCCAGCGACGTGCTGCCGCCGCCGATGGCATACACGACGCCGTCGTGGGCCACGACGCTCGGGCAGACATAGCGATGCACGCCGTCGGCCTCCCACAACGCTTTGCCGTCGTCGGCGTTGAAGCTGAGCAGCTTCGGCTCGACGCTGACGACCGCCTCGGTCCCGTCCTTGCCGGCGACCAGCAGCGGCGTGTTCCAACTCGCGCGGACTCCGCCGGCGCGCCAAACCTCCTGGCCCGTCAACTTGTCGAGCGCCACGAGCGAGCCGCTCTCGACGCTGGCATTGACCAATAGCAGCTTGCCGTACAGCACCGGCGAGGCGCCCGAGCCCCAGCCGTTGGTCCCGTCGCCGACGCTTGTCTGCCACAACTCTTTGCCGTCCAGGTCGAAGCAAAACACGCCCGACTTGCCGAAAAACACATACAGCCGCTCTCCGTCGGTTGTCGGCGTGCTGCCGGCATACCCTTGATACGAGCCTTCGCCCTGGTACTTGTGCTCGGGCAGCTTCGGCTCGAAATCTTTGCTCCACAGCGTCTTGCCCGTCTTGCGGTCGAAACAGAGCACGTGGCGGCGGAGATCTTTTTGATCGCCCTCGTTCGGCGCCAGCCCATAACCGCTGTAGCAGGTCAGAAAGACGCGGTCGCCGAGCGTGATCGGGCTCGACGAACCGGGGCCGGGCAGATCGACCTTCCAAACAATGTTCTCGCTCGACGACCAATGCGCCGGCAGGTTCTTTTCATGGCTGACGCCCAATCCGCCGGGTCCGCGGAATTGCGTCCAGTCGGCGCCGAGGGCCGCAGTCGATAGCCAAGCGGCCAGGGTCAAACCGAATGCAACGCTAAGCTTCATGACGGATTCCTTTGAAGGCGAGTTAGGTCGGAGGATCACGAAAACGCGAAAGAGCGACAACACGAAATTCCATACATGGTTTCACTTGCCGGGGCGCCCAGCGTCTCGCGAGAAACTCATTTTCAGAGTTCCTTTCGTGCTTTCGCTCTTTCGTGTTTTCGTGATTCTTGTGCATTTGGACTTTCGGTACGGCTCTCCATCCCAAACAAATTCACTCTCGTTTGGCTGCGGCAGCCGCTGTTCCGATGCTCGCCGTCTCGCGGCGCAATGCCCTTCCTGGGCGGGCGCCGACGTGGCGACCGCGGTCGAGCACGAGTCGGCCGTTGACGATCACGTACTCGATCCCTTCGTTGTAGGCAAACGGCTCCGTGTAGGTCGAGCGGTCGATCACCTTCGCCGGGTCGAACACGGTAATGTCGGCGAACTGGCCGATTCGCAGCAACCCTCGATCGCGCAGTCCGGCCTTGGCCGCGTTCAGCGAAGTCATTTTCCGCACCGCGTCTTCCAACCGCAATAGCCCCCGCTCGCGGACGTAGACGCCCAGCACGCGCGGAAACGTGCCGAAATTGCGCGGGTGCGGGTTGCCGCGGCGCAGCTTGCCTTCGGTCGCGTAGGCCGAGCCGTCGGAGCCGATCGAGCACCACGGCTGCACGAGCGCCACGTTCATGTCCTCTTCGGTATGGTGGGCGTAGACCGTGCCGACCGAGCCCCCCTCCTCGATCAACAGATCGAACAGCTCGTCGAGCAAATCGGCGTCTTTCTTGTTCTGCGTCCGCAGAGCCATCACCCGGTCCATAGTCAGCCCCTTGAAGCGGTTGTCGGCGCTGATCAGCATGCGGCCCCAATCGCCCGCGACGGCCGTGTAATGGTTGTACCAGCCGTCGATCCCCTGGCGTATGTCGCGCTTCATCTTCTCTCGCTGCTCGGGATCCTTGAGCCGCGCGAGCAGTTGCGGCGTTCCGCCTTCGTGCGCCCAGGGGGGAATGATGCTGACCAGGTTATTGTTGCCGCGGGTGTAGGGGTAGACGTTGGCCTGCACGTCGACGCCGCGGCGGCGGGCCGCCTCGATCAACTCGACGACCTCGTTCATTCGCCCCCAATTCTTCTGGTCGGCGATCTTCAAGTGGATCACGTCGACCGGCACGCCCGCCCGCTCGCCGATTTCGATCGCTTCCTTGACCGAATCGAAGACGCCCAGGCCCTCGTTGCGGATGTGCGTCGAATAGATGCCGCCGTAACGCGCCACCACCTTGCACAACTCGACGATCTCGTCGGTCGTGGCGAGCGAGCCGGGCGGCATCATCACCTGGCTCGATAGGCCCAAAGCGCCGTCTTGCATCGCCTGTTCCACGAGCGATTTCATTTCGCCGATCTGTTCAGCGGTCGGCCGCTCGAACGATTGGCCCATCACGCATTGCCAGATATTGTTGAGCCCGACGTAGGTGGCCACGT
This sequence comes from Pirellulales bacterium, assembly GCA_035606815.1. Classification (GTDB taxonomy): domain Bacteria; phylum Planctomycetota; class Planctomycetia; order Pirellulales; family JAICIG01; genus JAICIG01. The sequence continues at coordinate 5,625 of DATNEC010000392.1, read as the reverse complement.
TCGGCGAGATGCCGGCCCGTTCGATCGTCTCGAAATATCCGCTCAAGCGGCCCCAGCCGAGCGTTTGATCCGCGCTGGCCGAGCCGCGGGGAAGCAGCTTGCCTTGGTAGGGCGCCGTCGAATTGCCTTCGCCGAGGATTTCGGTAGTCACGCCTTGGCGAATCTTGCTCTGCGCGTCGCCGTCTTCCAGCAGCAGCAAATCGGAGTGCGAGTGCATGTCGATGAAGCCGGGGACGACGATCAGGCCCTTGGCGTCGATCACGCGGGCGGCGGCCGCCGTATCTGCAATCTTGCCGATCGCGACGATTCGATCGCCGCGCACCGCCAAATCGCCGTAGAACCAAGGATTGCCCGTGCCGTCGACGATCCGGCCGTTGCGGACGATCAGGTCATAGTCTGTTTCGGGCGGCGCGGCGCCGGCGGCGACCGTGGAAAATGCAGCCGCGCCCGCAATCAGAGCAGTCAACAAAGCGCGTGGATAGAGCATCGATATCTCGCTTGCGACGCAGAATTCAACACCGCAAGACATGATACCCGAACGCCCAGCGGCCTGCCTCTACAGGTTCCAACGGAACAATCTCATTCCACGTCGAACGGTTCGAGTTCCAACGGCTCTTGGGCGACTTCGATCTTCCATTTCGAGGCCTGCGGGCTGCCGTAACGCCCGCCGAGACGGTCAGGGCCTTGAATCTCTTCGTCTCCCTCGCCGTTGCTGCGCGGATTGGGCCCCGGCCACTTGATCGTCACGCCATAGCGCCCGCGCGGAACGCCGTCATTCAACTCGTACGTGCTCAATTGAAAGTCGCCTTCGGGGCCGGATACGCCGTGCGGCTTGAGCGCAAACGGCTCATCCAGCGGAACGAACGCCACGATCGCGCCAGCCGCCGGCTGCCCTTGATACAGCACCTTCCCGCTGACATGAAAGACCGGTATGCGGTCGTTCTTGGCGCGACAAGACGCTTGCAGGGCAAGGCAGACGACAAGCAAGCAGCGGGCTAATGACCTCATCTAGAGCGACGGTTCTTGTGAAGGAGATGCGGGGATACGGAGGAGATAGGGAGTGTCACGAAATCACAGGCCATTGTTCCGCGATTCGCCGCCCGCGATCGTGACGATCGCGAAGAAGACTTCGACCGCGATCGATTTCGGCAGGAACCGCACCGAGCCGTCGGCGAACAGCCCGTTGGCCCCTAGGGGATGAAAGCCGTAGATCGCCCAGCGATTGGCGCAATTCAGCGAGCAGCCGCCGGGCGAGAGCAGGCCGTCGTCGGTGTAGGTGCGAATGAAATGTTTGTTGTTGTGCGCCCAGGCGCCATAGCCGTAGGTCAGCGGCGGAAACGTCGGATCGGCCGCACTGCCGTGCCAATAGACGGGCCGTGCGGCCATTTCGGAAATCATCACCGTGTTCGACGAGCCGTCGGTGATTTCGGCGAAGCGCTGCACATGGTCGTCTTGCATGGCCCCGGTCAAATTGACGCTCGCGGGCAAGTAGCCCGGCACGAGATTCCCGTTCAGTCCCTGGATAGCGAAGTAGTCGGCCGCGGCGGCGGGAAACTGGACGTTGACCGGGGTCACGTCGATCGTCCGCGGGGCCGACGTCGAGGGACATTGCATCATCGCCAGTTGCGTGGCGACCGCGTTTCGATTCGGCAAGTCGTACCAGGCGATGTTGAAGTTGTAGAGCGAGTGCAGGCTCTGCTGCTCGAAAAACGGCAGCACGAGCGAGACCCAGCCGTGGCGCCCCGAATCGGTCAAGGTGGGCGAGAAGACGCTGGCCGGCGGCAGGCCATGAAACACCCCCTCGTAGTTCTGGCAAGCCAAGCCGATCTGCTTCAGGTTATTGATGCACTGCGTTCTGCGGGCCGCCTCCCGCGCCGCCTGTACGGCCGGCAACAACAAGGCGACCAGAATTCCAATGATGGCGATGACGACCAACAGCTCGATCAGCGTGAACGCGCGGCGACGGGGCATGGCTGTCCTTGCAAAAAGTTTCGGATTGAGATTGCACTTCGGCCGCCGATCACCGAGCAAAACCCGGACCAAGCCGGCGTCGCCGCGTGCTTCGCCCCTAGAACCGGCGGAATCTGGCCTGCGCCGGCCTTCCTGCCCGCTCGGCTGGCGAAATGATCGTCACGGCTGGCGAATTCTTCGCCGCTGGCAATGAATCCTCTTTAAAAAGTTCCTCAGCGGGATCTGCGGGTGGATTTAAGCAGCAAGTTCGGGGTTACGGTGCGTTTTCGTAGGCATGGCCGGGCGGTGAATGGCGCAAAGGCGCAACCGAAGAAAGTGCAGCACAAGTGTTCGACGAATCTTGGCTGCATTCATTGCCCGGCCATGCCTCAGAAAACGCACGGTGGAGATGCTCGCCGATGAAAGACCGCCCGCAGACGCCGCCGAGGAACCCAAATAGTCCGGCCGTTGGCGGCTGGGAACCGCTTGTCGCGTTCCGCTCGGCGGCGCTACAATCGAGCTGAGTTGTTGTCCGCAAATCCAAGGAGCATCGTCATGGTCCGCGCTCTTTCGCTCTCCGCCGTTCTCGTGGTCGTGATCGTGTTGGCGGGCCAGGCTCAGGTCGCGCAGCGGCCCAAGCCCGCGGGCGTCTACTATCCCCGTCGTCCCGCGGCCGCGGCGCCGGCTCAGGCTGAAGAACAGCCAGGATCGCCCGATCGCCAGCCGAAGACCGAGGCCATACCGCCTCACGCCCCCGGCCTGCCGCACGACATTGCCCCGCAGCACGCGATGGCCTCGGTCGCCGAGGGTCAGCTCAAGCTGGTTCGCTTCTCGTTCCAGAACCAGCAGCGCAACGTCGTCGCCAAAATCGAGGTCGCGGGCGAATCGACGGCCGAATCGATCGTCCGCACCGTGCCCGCCGGCTTCGCCCACGTTAGCTGGCACGAGTTGAACGAAATCCGCGCCTACGCGGACGGCAAAGAGCTCGACGCGGCGCAGCTCGCCGACAAGCTCGCTAAAACGACGCACGTTTTGATTTCAACGAAAAAGGTCGATCCGTTTTATCTCGACGTGTTCAAGGATGGGACGATTCAATTGATCTTGCCGGCTTCGTTGGTCCATGAGAATCAGGCGGCCCCGAGTGGCTTCTTCCCATATCAGGCGGCTCCCGTTGCGGCGCCTGCCCAGTGAGCTGTCCGTCCGGGGCGTAACACAAACTCGAAGCCAAAGCGAGGCAATAGCACAATTCACGGGTCTCCTCGCCACATTTATTTGGTATTGGTTCTGCTAGCCGGTCCAAGAGAACCCAACGTCTGCCCCGCCCCAAAGCATGAATTCAGCTCCCAGTTCCGCTAAGAATCCCTAAAAACATAGTCGCCAGCGCTTCGATTGACTAGAATCAAGGTTGCCCGCCGCATCATCCCGCCTGGCGGCAGCCGTACTGACCGCTTTCGGCATGCCAAGGAGAAGTGAAGGCCCGTGATCCCTTCGAGCCGCTCGCACGATTCGAGAAAGCGTCGACCTCCTTGCGCGGCGGCGAGCCTCGCTTTGGCCGCCCTGGTCTGTTGGCCGTTGCCGGCCACCGCTCGCGGCGACGAACCGGTCAATTTCAACCGCGACGTTCGGCCACTGCTCTCGAAGAACTGCTTTCGCTGTCATGGTCCCGACCCGGCCGTGCTGCAAGCCGGGCTGCGGCTCGACCTGGCCGAAAAGGCCGTAGCGCCGCTCGACAGCGGCGCCGCGGCGATCGTGCCGGGCAAGCCGGACGAAAGCGAGCTGATCAAGCGCGTGTCGAGCGCCGACGCCGACGAACGCATGCCGCCCGCCGATGGCGGCAAAGCCCTGAGCGCCAAAGAGATCGACTTGCTCCGCCGCTGGATCGCCGAAGGGGCCCGGTTTACTGCGCACTGGTCGTTCGTTGCGCCGCAACCGCTCGCCCCGCCGCAGATCCAAAACCCCGAGCGGGCCGCCAATACAATCGACCATTTCATCCTGGCTCGGCTCGACCGCGAAGGTTTGCAGCCCTCGCCCGAGGCGAACCGGTTCGCCTTGATTCGCCGCGTGTCGCTCGACCTGATCGGCCTGCCGCCGAGCCTGGAGGAAGTCGAGCGGTTCGTCAACGACGCCGATCCGCGGGCCTACGAACATCTGGTCGACCGGCTGTTGGCCTCGCCCGCTTACGGCGAACGCTGGGCCGCGGTGTGGCTCGACCTGGCGCGGTACGCCGATTCGGCCGGCTACGCCCAAGATCCGGCGCGAACGATTTGGCAATATCGCGACTGGCTGATCCGGGCCTTGAACGCCAACCAGCCATTCGACCAGTTCACCCGCGATCAAATCGCCGGCGACATGCTGCCCAACGCCAGCGAAGATCAACTGCTGGCCACGGCCTTTCATCGCAACACGATGACCAACAGCGAGGGGGGCACCGACGACGAAGAATTCCGCAATGCGGCGGTCGTCGATCGCGTGAACACGACGATGCAGGTTTGGATGGGGCTGACGATGGGCTGCGCGCAGTGCCACACGCACAAGTACGACCCCATCACGCAGGAAGAGTACTTCAAGGTTTTCGCCATCTTCAACAACACGGAAGACGCCGACCGCCAGGACGAGGCGCCGACGATCGAACAAATCTCGCCCGAGCAGGCGCAGCAGCGCGCCGACCTTCAGGCCCGGGCCGCCACCGCGGAAAAGGCCCTGGCCGAAAAACTGGCCGCACTTGAGTCCAAGGGAGCCGAATCGAAGGGAGCCGATTCTAAGGGAACTGGGAACAAGGAAGACGCAGGCCCGTTCGGCACGCGCTTCGTGCGGATCGAACTGCCCGGCAAGCAGGTCTTGTTGTCGCTGGCCGAAGTGCAAGCGATCGCCGGCGGCGAGAATGTGGCCGTCAAAGGCAAAGCGTCGCAAACGAGCGTGGCCTACGACGGGCCGCCGGAACTGGCCATCGACGGCAACACCGACGGAGATTATTTCAAAGCCAAATCGACCACGCACACCGCCGAAGCCGACAACCCTTGGTGGGAAGTCGATTTGGGCGCTCCCATGGCGCTGGAACAAGTTGTTGTTTGGAACCGCACCGATGGCGGCTCGGGCGAGCGGCTCAAGAATTTTCGACTGGTGTTGCTCGACGCCGAGCGGCGCCCTTTGCTGGTGCAGACGATCGCCGAACCGCCGAAGCCCAGCTATTCGCTCGCCGCGCCCAAAACCCATGCCGAACTGAACGACGCCCAGCGGGCAGAGCGGCTGAAGTATCTCAAGGAGAACTCGCCCGAGATCGCCGCCGCGCAAAAGCAACTCGACGATTTGAAAAAGCAGGCCGCCGCCATCAAGGGCGTCACGACGCCGGTGATGCGCGAGCTGTCGGCCGACAAGCGCCGCAAGACGCAGATTCAGATTCGCGGCAATTTTCTCGATCGCGGCGCCGAGGTCACGGCCGGAGTGCCGGCCGCCTTTCATCCGCTGCCCGACGGCAAAGAACCCAACCGGCTCTCGCTGGCCGAATGGCTCGTCGACGAGCGCAATCCGCTGACGGCCCGCGTGCTGGTCAACCGCTACTGGGAGCAATTGTTCGGCATCGGGCTGGTCGAGACGGGCGAAGATTTCGGCATCCAGGGCGAGTTTCCCTCGCACCTCGACCTGCTCGATTACCTGGCGGTCGAATTCCGCCGCGAC
>DATNEC010000369.1:0-7100 GCA_035606815.1 Pirellulales bacterium | reverse complement strand
CGGTCGTCTTCAACGATGGCGCGGTCGGAGCGGTCACCGGGGCGACCGCGACTTCGCTCACGGTGACGTTCTCGATAAAGCCGAAAACCGCGGGCAGCCTGACTGCCGTGGTCACGACCGATGCACAAAGCAGCGGCGCGGCAGTCCAAGTGGCCACGATCATGCCGGTCGTGACGACCAGGACCGTCAGCCTGGCAGCCAGCGCGGCCACGTTCACTTTCAATGGTTTCGGGTTCGATCCCACGGCCGCCCATAATACGGTCGTCTTGAATGACGGGGCGGTCGGCACGGTCACCGCCGCGAGCGCGACTTCGCTCACGGTAACGTTCTCCACAAAGCCGACGGCCGTGGGCAATTTGACCGCCGTGGTCACGACCAATAGCGTAAGCAGCGGAGCGGCCGTCCAGGTGGCCACCGTCGCCCCGGCCGTGACGGTCAGCACCGCCAGCCAATCCGTCAATACGACCACCGTCACGATCAACGGCGCGGGCTTCGATACGACCCCGGGCAATAACACGGTGGTCTTCAACGACGGGGCGGTCGGCACGGTCACTGCGGCCACCGCGACTTCGCTCACCGTGACGTTCTCCACGCAGCCGACCACGGGCGGCAAGCTGACGGCAGTGGTCACGACCAACAGCGTGAGCAGCGGCGCGGCAATTCAGGTGGCCGCTGTGGCGCCGATCGTCACCAGCAACACGGCCAGCCAGTCCATCGCTGCCACCACGGTCACCATCAGCGGCGTCGGCTTCGACGCGATCGCTGGCCATAACACGGTCGTTTTCAGCAACGGGGCGGTCGGCACGGTCACCGCGGCGACCGCGACTTCGCTCACCGTAACGTTCTCCACGAAGCCGAAAACTACCGGTAATCTCACGGCCGTAGTCACCACCAACAGCGTGAGCAGCGGCGTGGCAGTGCAAGTGGCCACGGTGATCTAGCCTTCGTCCGGCGGTTCTCTAGCGCAATCGTAGGCCGTGAGCCAGGCGGGCGGCGATGGCTACGCGCTTCGATGTCGGCCATCAGCCCCGGCGCCGCGTTGTTGAGCAAACCGGACAGCGGCATTCCGCAAATGAACGGTCAGCCAACTCCCCAGAGCACGCGCGAATGCGGCGCCGATGGCGACGTGGCGCCTTCCGAAATTGGGATAATGCGGAACACATCGAAGAACTCGCGCGGCTATGGAACGTCGACCCGGGGGTCATTCCCCGCTGGACCCGCCTATGCGCGCCAAGCCCGCGACATCGGCTCCGCCGACGTAAACGAGTATCTGCGGCAAGTCACGAGCCAGGACTTCACAACCAGGGATTTTCGCACTTGGGCGGGGACGGCCTTGGCGACTCAACCCGTGCGCGGGTTCGAAGACTTCGATCCCGAAGCTGCGGCGAAACGCAACATTACTAAAGCGATCGAGCGCGTCGCCGCGCGTCTCGGCAATACAAAAGCCGTCTGGCGGAAGTGCTACATTCATCCCGCCGTAATCGACGCCTACCTCGACCGCTCGCTGATCGAAGCTCTCGAGCAGCGGGCCGAAGAAGAGCTGCGGACTTCGCCGCCCGAGGAGGCCGCCGTCTTGGCTTTCTTGCAGGTTGAAGAACCGCGGCCCCATTGAAGCCAGGACCGGCACGACGCGATGATGACCCAGGGTCTCCAGTTCCTTATCGCACCCGGCGCGCTCTTGTTTTTCTGTAACCGCGAAGCTTCACTGGTTCCTTGGCGTGGATCGGTTACCAATCACCGCGATTCGTTCAACCATCGGAAAACCACTATGAAACTTAAAACCGTAATCCAGTTGCTCATTGGGCGCCATCGTCGTTTCGGCGGTTCCCATCGCGGCGCCGGCCTTTGCTGCGCCTTGATCTCCTGTTGGGCGGTCAACTGGCTCCAGGCTGACGATACGACGCCCGCGGCGGCGGGCTGGCGCGAGCGGGCCAGCTTTGCATTCGGCCGTCGCGCGACGGCGGCGGCCTTTTCGCCGGATGGCAAGACGTTGTGCCTTGCCGGCGGCGCCGATGACGAATCGGGAATCATCAAGTTCTTCGACGTCGCGACCTCGCGGGAACGAATTTCGCTCGATGGCCATGTGACGCGGGTCAACGCCATTGCATTCGCTCCGGACGGCAAAACACTGGCGAGCGGCGCGGGAACCGAATCCGAGGGCGAAATCAAGTTTTGGGACGCGACCTCCGGCAACTCGCTGATGACTCTCAACCCCGAAGGCGGCTACGTACTGTCGCTCGCCTTCTCGCCCGACGGCAAGACGCTGGCCGTCGGCAGCGGATATGCCGAGAACCTGCGTTACTTCGGCCGCGCGAGCTTTTGGGAGGTTGCCAGCGGCCGGGAATTGCCGCTTGTCCTGCAAGGCCCGAGAGGAGAAGTGACCGCCATCGGCTGCGTCAACGCCGGCCAGCAACTCGTGACGAGCGGCAGCCGCTTCGACGAGGCGTCGGGCCGCAACATCTGGGAAGTCAAGCTCTGGGACGCGGCCGACGGCAAAGAGCAAGCAGTGTTGTTCACCAGCGTCGGCCCGGAAGTGGATGGCATCTTCTTCAACGTGCGTTCGCTGGCGATTTCGTCCGACGGCAAGCGCATTGCCGGCGCCGGACGCGATTCGAGCCAAGGCGCCTATCGCGGCGCGCTCCGAGTGTGGGGCGTCAACCCGAGCGCCGATTCCGGCTTTCTGAGCAATGAAAAGACGCCCGTGTTGTGGTCCGCGACCTTTTCGCCCGACGGCAAGATGCTGGCCGTCGGCGGCGCCGACGACGCGATCCGTTTTTGGGATCTTTCGACGAACCGCGAGCAAACGTCGCTGCCAAGCTTCAAAGGCGCCGCATTCTGCCTGGCCTTTTCGCCCGACGGGAAGCAGTTGGTCGCCGGCGGCGCTTCGGTAGACGACGCGAACAGGCAATCCGGCGCCGTCAAATGGTGGACGCGGCCGTAGTACAAGCGTCCCGCTTGTGCCTCGCGTCGATCGCCGCGGCTGTTCGGCGTTCTGCAAGCAAGCGGGACGCTTGCTCTAGTGCCGAGTGCGGCCGGGCCACATTTTGACGCCAAGGCGCCGCTGGGCTATGCCGCCCGCCGCTTGCCATCCATCGCGGCGAAGAACTCCGCGAAGCTAAGCTCGACATAGGCGAGCATCTCGGGCGTCAACCCCGGATACACGCCAATGAAGAATGCGTCGCGCATGATCTTGTCGGAGTTTTCCAGGCCGCCGACCACGCGGTGCGCGACGCGGGCGAAGGCCGGCTGCCGCAACAAATTGCCGCCGAACAGTTGCCGCGTTTGAATGCCGCGGCCTTCCAAGTGCGCGACCAATTCGGCGCGGGTGAAAGGGGCCTCGTCGCGCACGGTGAGCAGCAGTCCGAACCATGAGGGGTCGCTGTGCGGCGTGGCCCGGGGCAGCGTCAAGTATTCTTCATAAGGCGCTAGCGAGGCCGACAGCCGGGCATGGTTCGCGCGGCGGGCGGCGACGAAATCGTCGAGCTTTTTGAGTTGCTCGCGCCCGATGGCGGCCTGCACGTCGAGCGGCTTGAGATTGTAGCCCAGGTGGCTGTAGACGTACTTGTGGTCGTAGCCCTCGGGCAGCGAGCCGAGGCGCCAGCCGAACCGCTTGCCGCAGGTGTTGTCCTGCCCCGAGGGGCACCAGCAATCGCGGCCCCAATCGCGGAACGACTCGGCGATGCGGCGCAGGCGGCCGGAGCCGGTGAGCACGGCGCCCCCTTCGCCCATCGTCAGGTGGTGCGGCGGATAAAAACTCTGCGTCGCCAGATGGCCGAACGTGCCGGTGCGGCGCCCGCGATACTCGCTTCCCAATGCGTCGCAGTTGTCTTCGACCAGGTACAGATCGTGCCGCTCGACGATGTCCACGATCGCGTCGAGATCGTAAGGATTGCCCAGGGCGTGGGCCAGCATGATCGCCCGCGTCTTCGGCCCGACGGCGTCGGCCACGCGCTCGGGAATGGCGTTGGCCGTTTCCAGCGAAACGTCGACGAATACCGGCACGCAGCCATATTGCGCGATCGGCGCCACCGTCGTCGGAAAGCCGGCCGCCACCGTAATCACTTCGTCGCCCGGCGCGAGCGGCCGTTTGAGCTGCGGGCTGGTAAGCGTGGCGAAGGCGACCAGGTTGGCGCTCGAACCGGAATTGACGAGCAGCGCGTGCTTTGCGCCGACATAATCGGCCAGTTCGCGCTCGAAGGCGGCGCCATGCTCGCCGAGCGTGAGCCAGAAATCCAACAGCGAATCGACCCCGGCGACCAGTTCGCGTTCGTCGAAGACGCGGCCCGCGTAAGGCACTTTGCTGCGGCCCGGCGCGAACTCGCGCTTCGCATGTCGAGCGTGATAGTATTCGCGGACCAGGTCGAGGATTTTGTCGTGCAGTTCTTGCGTCATGCGAATTGATATCTATATCGTAGCAGGCACGCTCCGCGTGCCGTCGCCGTTATTCGGTGGAGCGTCGTTATTGAAGTCTTCAGGCGCTGGACAGTCGCGCGATCCGCTAGGTTGCGGCACGCGGAGCGTGCCTACTACTTTGCGCCGCCGTCAACTCCGAATTCCTCCTACGCGGCCCGTTTGGCCGGCTCGCGCGGCGCGGCGAGCTTCGCGGCGTTCGGCAAGCGGGCTAAAAATGTTTCGACCTGCTCGGCCACGCTCTCGGCATTCAGCCGATGTTCTTGCATCAGGTATGCATAGCTGCCGCAATACTTCGAAAAGCGGTCCTGAACGCCGATGCGGCAAATCCACGTCGGAGAGCAAGCGGCCGAAATCTCGGCCACCGCCGAACCAAGCCCGCCGTAAACGGAGTGCTCTTCCAACACGATCACTGCCTCGTGCCGGCGACAGATGTCGCCGACCGAATCTTCGTCGAGCGGTTTCAAGCACGGCGCGCTAAAGACTTCGCTGCCTGGCCAGCGCTCGGCGACGGCCAGGGCCGTTCTGACCATCGAGCCGGAGGCGATCCACGCCAGCGGGCCGCCGCCCGATCGCAGGCAAAGCAACCGGCCCCAATCGACCGCGACGGGCGCGGCATGGACGGCGCCGAGATCGGACTTTCCCATTCGCAGATAAACCGGCCCGGCGGCGCCAAGAGCCAGCGCCATGCAGGCCGTCATCTCGTGAGCGTCGGCCGGCGAAAGGATGCGCATGTGGGGCACGGCCCGCAGGGCGGCGACATCTTCGGTGCTTTGATGGCTCGTGCCGAGCGAGCTATAGACGACGCCGGCCCCGTCGCCGATCAGCACGACGGGCAGTTGTTCGTAGCAAATGTCCAGCTTGATCTGCTCCAACACGCGGACCGGCACGAAGGCGCTCAGACCGTAGACGACGGGCCGCAAGCCGCCCTTGGCCAGCCCGGCCGCGACGCCGACCATGTTCTGCTCGGCGACCCCGGCGTTGATATATTGTCGCGGGCAAGCCTGGCGGAATTCATCGAACAAGGCATAGCCGTGGTCGCCCGTCAGCAGCACGACTCGTTCGTCGCGCCTTGCCGCTTCGACCAGCGCCTGGGAAAAGGCGTTTCTCATCAGGCCGCCTCCTTTCGCGGGCCCTTGACTCCGCCGAGTTCGGCCATCGCCGCCGCATAGGTCTCGGCCGAGAGCCGCGTGTAGTGCCAGCGATTGTCGGCTTCCATGAACGACACGCCTTTGCCTTTGACCGTGCGGGCGACGATTGCCCGCGGCCCGCGGCACGGGTGATGCGCCAACGCGCCGAGCGTCCGCTCCAGCGCGGCCTCGTCGTGGCCATCGACTTCGCGCGTCTCGAACCCAAAGGCCGAGAGCTTGGCGGCGATGCTGCCCAGGTGCATCACCTCCCGCGTGCCGCCCATCGCCTGAAAGCCGTTTTCGTCGACGATCACGATCAGGTTCGCCAGCTCGAAGTGGGCGGCGAAAAGCAAGGCCTCCCAGATCGAACCCTCGTTGATTTCGCCATCGCCGACGATCGCGAATACTCGCTGGCCCGTGCCGCTGCGCCGCGCGGCGAGCGCCAGGCCGACGCCGACCGACAGCCCGTGGCCGAGCGAGCCGGAGCTAACTTCCAGGCCCGGCACGTGGGCGTCGGAGAGCCCTTTCAGCCGCGTGCCGTCGCCAAAGTAGCGGGCCAGTTCGTCGTCGCCCAACCAGCCTAGCTCGCGGAGGCAGGCGTATTGGGCCATCACGCCATGTCCTTTGCTCAGCACGAGATAATCGCGGTCGCTCGCGCGCGGACCGTCGCCCAACCGCAGTTGCGAGCGATACAGCACCGCCAGAATCTCGATCAGCGAAAACGCGCAGGCGATATGCACCGTGGAGCCGGCGCGGGCCATGCGGAGCACGGTTTTTCGCAGTTCGCGGGGGTCGAATGAAGGCATGATGGATTGATTCACTTTAATTCGACGAGTTGCACCACGGAGGCACGGAGAACACGGAGTAGGAAAGAATTTCAGCTAGCCGCACATTTGCTATCCGTCAACTGCGTCCGACATTCATTTTGAACTCGTTTCTTTTCTTCGTGTGCTCCGTGCCTCCGTGGTTCACGATCCTTGTAAGCGATGTTTCGCCCTCGAGATGGCAGCCGGTCGAGCAAGTTCCGCGGGCCGCAACAACCACAAGCTGTCGCGCTTTTCAGTCAAGACCAGCGGCGCCAGCCGGTAATGATTCAAGAAAACATCGGCCTTCGGATCGCCGCCGGCGGCCACGGCGACGCGCATACGGTCGCGAGGAATGGCGCTCCAATAGCGATGGGTCGGCCCGCTGCGTTCGCTGACGCCCCAGACCACGCGCGGCTCGCCCCGGTCGTAGAGCGCCAGGTTGGCGCGAAACGCCGCCGGCCAGACCTTCCAATAATCGCCGGCCACGTGCGTGCAGCCCGATTCGAGCAGTTCGCGGGTGGCAAGCTGCGGCGGAGTCGTCGCGGCGCCGTAGTAGGGATCGAGATCGCGATATACGCCGTCCAGCGACGGCAGCCCGTAGCTCAGCGTCGCCGCGATCATTACAAGCGGCGCCGTCGCGAGATAAACGCGGCTTAGCTGCGCGATAGCGCCGAACGGCGCCGCGGCGATTCCCAACAGCGCGGCTTCGAGCATCAGCGTGCTGGGCAGCAGAAAGCGGAACGCGTGTTCGTTG
>DATNEC010000354.1:0-3536 GCA_035606815.1 Pirellulales bacterium | reverse complement strand
GGCCGTTTTGCCGGCTTGCTGCAGGATTTCGACGTAGTTGGCCAGCGGATATACGCGGTTGGCGCCCTGGTCGACGGCTTCTTTCGCCAGTTGCTCGGCCTTGGCCTTGTCGCCGGCTCGCAGATGGGCCCGCGACAGGGCTTCCTTGCCCATCTCCTTGGCCTTCTCGAAATGCTGGATCGCGGCGGCAGAATCGCTGCCGGCCAACGCCCAGTAGCCTTGCACTTCGTTCAAGGCCGATTCGAGCGTCTCGATGCGGCCGTTGTGCCCGGCCAGGGCGTCGGTCTTGGCCTTGGCGATCTGGTCGTCGGGTTTCTTCTCTTCGCGGGCCTTGGCTTCGGCGGCGGCGCCGGCCGCTTGCTGCTCGGCCTTTTGTTTGGCGAGCATCTCGGCAAGCGCGGCGATCTGCGCCTTGCCATGTTCCAAATCGCCCTTGAGCAGATAAGCGACGCCGATCGCTCGCAGCCTCTTGACCTGCTCAGCCTGGATGTCGGTCGGTTCGAGATACTGCGTCTGCGAAAGCGCGAGCAGTTCGTCCCACAGCTCGAATTGCGAGAGCACCTGGAACAGGCGATTGCGGCCCATTTTGCCGCTGCCGCCGCGGGCGAAGTTGTTGTAGCGCGGATGCCGTGGCAATTCGACAAGGTTCTTGGCCAGTTCGATCGAATCGCGCACGCGGCCGACGAAGCTCAGGTTCTCGACCAGCCAATCGTTGTTGTGGGCGTAGTTGTGAATCTGGTCGGGCATCACCCGGTCGCGCATCATGTGGGCATGATCGACGCGGGCCGACGCTTCCTGCTGCCACGCGGCGTCGGCATAGCGCTTGAGCTTCGTGAAGGTATGCCCCGGCATGTGCCACATGTGGGCGATGCCGGGCGCCGATTGACCGCACAGCGACGCACTCTTCAAGGCCCGCGCCGGCTTTTCGTTGTCCCACAAGTGAATCCGATAGTGGTGGGCCGGGTGCATGGGATTGGCCGCGTGGACTTCGCGCAGCAAGGCGTCGACCGCTTCGTGGCTCTCGATCGCCAAGCCAGAGCTGCTGTTCTGCCAAATCTGCAAGGCCAGGAATGCCTTGGCTTCGATCTCCTCGGGATGCTCGTGGATGATCCGCTCCAGCGCCTTCACGTAATCTCGGCGGCGCTGCTTGTCGTCGCGCGGCTTCCGTTCGGCGAAATAGCCGGCGAGCGCGTCGATCCAGGCTTGTTCCCGCGGGCTGGCGGCGGCTTTGCGCTTGACCGCCTCTTCGATGAACGCCTTGCCCCGCTTTTCGTTTTCGCGGTTGGCCATGGCCATGCCCCAATAGGCCATCGCGCAATCGGCGTCTAGGGCCGCGGCCTGGCGGAACGATCGCTCGGCCTCGAAGTACCAGAAGCCGTGCAACTGCCCAAGGCCCTGATTGAAAAACTGCTGCGCCTCGGGCGCCTTGGTCGTGATCTGGATCGAGACCTGCCCGGTCGTGCCCATCAGGTACGCCCGTTGCCGCGGCCCCTCATTAAAAACTTCGCCATGCAGCGAATGCCCGGCTTTCGCTTCGGCGGGCGCCGGAGCCGCGGCGGGAGTTGCAGGCTCAGCGGCATGGACCGCCTGCGAAAACGCGATCGACAAAGCCAGGGCGCCAAGCAAACGGCATCGGCGGGCACGCATGAACGGTCCTTTCAAAGCAACGCAGGGCAAAGCATTCGGGCGGGGCGTTGACGAAGATTCCATTGCGGAATTTAACTCGCAACGCTGCCCTTAGCCTAACCGCCGACAACGCCGATTCCTAGTCGCTAGCCGCCGACGAGCAGCCGCCGAATCACCTCGGCCGCCTCGCAAAGATCGTCGACAATGTAATCGGGCCGCACGGCCCCATCGTTCGCCGCCTGGGCGCCATAGCCCGTGCGGACCAGCAAGGTGGTCGCGCCGGCGGCGCGGCCCAACTCGATGTCGCACGCCTTGTCGCCGATCACGAAGGCCGCGGATGGAAGAAACTGCAACTCGCGGGCGGCCTGGTCGATCAACCCGGTGCGCGGCTTCCGGCAGGCGCAATCGTCTTCGGGCAAGTGGGGACAACAATAGATGCCGTCGAGTTCAACCGCGGCGGCTTCGCGCAGCAGCGTCCGCAGCCGATCGTGAATTTGCGCGAGTCGCGCCGCGTCGAAATACCCGCGACCCAGGCCCGATTGGTTCGTCACGACCGCCAGCCCCAACCCCAGCCCCGCCATTTCGGCCAGGCCGCGCGCGGCGTTGGGCAGCAGTTCGACCTGTTCCGGATCGGAAAGATAATGCCGCTCGACGTTGATCGTGCCGTCGCGATCGAGTAGCACGAAGCGTTTGCCCCCGTTCATTCGTCCTCCACGGTCGCTGCACTGGCCGAGCGACGCCGAAAGTGTTTTAGGATTCGGTCCACGATGCGCTCCGCCGCCCGGCCGTCGCCGTAAGGATTGATGGCGACCTGGTGCGCCGCATATTCCGTCGGATTCGACAACAACGCGCTGGTCCGCGAGACGATCCGCTCGGCGTCGGCGCCGACCAACTCGGCGGCGCCCGCCTCGACCGCCTCGGGGCGCTCGGTCGTATCTCGCATCACCAGCACCGGCTTGCGCAGCGAAGGGGCCTCTTCCTGCACCCCGCCCGAGTCGGTCAAGATCAAGGCCGAGCGGTCCATCAGCCAAACGAACTCGGGATACGGCACCGGCTCGATCAAGCGGACGTTGCCGCGGCCGCCCAGCAAGCGATGCACCGGTCCGCTGACCTGCGGATTCAAATGCACCGGGTACAAGAATTCCACGTCGGCGAAGCGATCGGCGAGCGCCGCGATTCCGCGGCAGATTTGCTCGAACCCGGCGCCAAAGCTTTCGCGGCGATGCCCGGTGACGAGCACCATCCGGCGGTCAGCCAGCGCGGCGTGTTTCTGCCGCCACTGGTCGTGCTTGCCGCGTTCGCGCTCGACGGTCCACAAGAGCGCGTCGATGACCGTATTGCCCGTCACGAACACGTTTTCGCTCGCGACGCCTTCGGAGAGCAATTGGGCCTCGGCGCGGCGCGTGGGGGCGAAGTGCAAGCTGGTCGCCAGGCTGGCCGCGCGGCGGTTCAATTCCTCGGGCCAAGGCGATTGAAGATTGCCGGTCCGCAGCCCGGCCTCGACGTGGATGAAGGGAATGCGGCGATAAAAAGCCGCCAGCGCCGCGGCCAGCACGGTCGTTGTATCGCCTTGGGCGACGACGCAATCGGGTTTGTGGCGGGCCAGCGTTTCATCCAGCCCGGTCAGGCAGCGTGCCATCAGTTCGGTCAACGACTGATCGTGCCGCATCACGGCCAAATCGACATCGGGGCGAATTTCGAAATAATCGAGCGCCTGGCTCAGCATCTCGCGGTGCTGGCCGGTCGTGCAGACGATCGGCTCGATCGCTTCGGGGCGGCGCAAGCAGGCCCGCACGACCGGGGCCATTTTGATGGCCTCGGGCCGGGCGCCGAAGGTCAAAAAGATGCGCAAGCGTGGCATATTGGACAGCATCTTAACCGTTCGGCGGCGCGGGGGAAGGCGAACTCGG
>DATNEC010000347.1:0-6684 GCA_035606815.1 Pirellulales bacterium | reverse complement strand
TCGAGTTGGCCGGCGCTCTGGCTGAGCTGGCGCGCTACACGCTCCGCCGCGACTTTCACTCGATCGACCCGGCCGAGGCGAAAATCGTGCTGCTCGAAGGCTGCGACCGCGTGCTTCCGCCGTTTGCTCCAGTATTGTCTGCCAAGACCCGTCGGACCCTGGAGCGATTGGGCGTCGCCGTCCGCACCGGCGCGACCGTGACCGACGTTCAACCGCATGCCGTAACGCTCAAGACGGGGGACCGTAGTGAAATCATCACCGCGGCCACCGTGCTCTGGACCGCGGGAGTCCGCGCCGCCCGGCTGAGCGAAAAGTTGGCCGCCGCCGCTCAAGCGCCGGCCGATCGCTCGGGGCGAATCATTGTCGAGCCCGATCTGACCGTGCCGGGCCACCCTGAAATCTTCGTGATCGGAGACATGGCCCATTTCGCGCACCAGACCGGCGAACCGCTCGCCGGCGTGGCGCCGGTAGCAATGCAGCAAGGGCGATACGTCGCCCGCGCGATCCGCGCCCGGCTCGCGGGCCAAGCCGAACCGCCGTTTCATTACCGCGACAAAGGTTCGATGGCCGTGATCGGCCGCGCGGCGGGAGTCGCCGACTTGGGTTGGATCAAGCTTTCCGGGTTCTTGGGCTGGCTCGGGTGGTTGTTCATTCATCTGACCTATCTGGCCCGATTCGAGAACCGTTTATTGGTGCTCACGCAATGGGCCTGGAACTATTGGACTCGCAATCGCTCGGCGCGGTTGATCACTCGCACCGCGGCGGAAAGCGGCGATGAGGAGATCCTGTAGCCCGGTCACCCACCCGATCTTGAATAGCGAAATCGGCCAGATTGGACGTGGCGGCAAAGCCCTAGCGTTTTGCCGCCTCGATCGCCTTCTGTGCGTGGGCCACGACGTTTTCCACCGTGAAACCGAAATGCTTCGCCAACACGCCGCCGGGCGCTGAAGCGCCGAAGCCTTTCATGCCCACGAATTGCCCCTTGGGACCGATGTATTTCTGCCAGCCTTGCAGCGCGCCGGTCTCGACCGCCACGCGGGCCTCGACTTTGGGCGGCAACACGGAAGCTTGATAGGCCGCGTCCTGCTCGTCGAACAATTCCCACGACGGCATGCTGACCACGCGGGCCTTGGTTCCCGACGCCTTGAGCTTTTCGTAGGCATCGACGCACAGCGAGACCTCGCTGCCCGTGCCGATCAAAATCACTTCGGGCTTGCCCCCTTCGGCGTCGGCCAGCACGTACGCGCCGCGGGCCAGTCCGCTGGCCGCCGCGTACTTGGAGCGGTCGAGCGTGGGCAAGTTTTGCCGCGTCAGAATCAGCGCCACCGGCCGGTCCTTCCAAGGCATGATCATGCGATAGGCCTCGGCCACTTCGTTCGCGTCGCCCGGCCGTAACGTGACCAAACCCGGAATGGCGCGCAGCGAGGCCAGGTGCTCGATCGGCTCGTGCGTCGGGCCGTCTTCGCCGACGCCGATCGAATCGTGCGTGAAGATGAACAGCGAGGGGATCTTCATGATCGACGCCAGGCGAATCGACGGGCGGCAATAATCGGCGAACACGAAGAACGTGGCGCCAAACGATCGCAAGCCGCTCAACACCATGCCATTGACCGCGGCGGCCATGCCGTGCTCGCGGATGCCGAAGTGCATGTTGCGGCCGTCGTAGCTGCCGGCCTCGAAGCTGCCGACGTCGTTCATGTTGGTCATCGTCGAGGGCGCCAAGTCGGCGGCCCCGCCCACGAGCCAAGGCACTTTGGGGCACAGCCCATTGAGCACCTTGCCGGAGGAAACTCGCGTCGCCATCCCTTTGGCGTCGGCCGGGAAGGTCGGAATCCCGCTCTCCCAGCCTTTGGGCAATTCGCGCCGCTCGATCCGCTGAAATTCGTCGTGCAACTCGGGAAACTGCCGCGCGTAGTCGGCCAGCTTGCTTTGCCACTGGGCGTATAACTTCTTGCCGCGGGCGCCGACGCCCTCGGCGAAATGCTCGACGACTTCGGGCGGCACGAGAAACCTGGCGTCGGCCGGCCAGCCGTAGACTTCTTTCGTCAGCCGCACTTCGTCTTCGCCCAGCGGCGCGCCGTGAGCGTTGTGGCTGTCTTGCTTGTGGGGCGAGCCGTAGCCAATGTGGCTTTTGACGATAATCATCGTCGGGCGATCGAGAGTCCGCAAGAATTCCTGGTAGGCCTCGCCCAGTGCGGTCAGATCGTTGGCGTCGGCCACGTGGATCACGTGCCAGCCATAGCCCTCGAAGCGGCGGCCGACGTCTTCACTGAAAGCCAGCGAGGTTTCGCCTTCGATCGTGATGTGGTTGTCGTCGTAAATCCAGCATAGGTTCGAGAGCTTCAGGTGCCCGGCGATCGAGGCCGCCTCGGCGCCGACGCCTTCCATCATGTCGCCGTCGCTGCACACGGCGTAGACGTTGTAGTCGAACAGCTTGAAGCCGGGCTTGTTGAAGCGGCTGGCGAGCCAGCGCTCGGCGATGGCCATGCCCACGCTGTTGCTGATGCCCTGGCCCAAGGGGCCGGTGGTGGTCTCGATGCCGCTCGCCTCGCGGTATTCCGGGTGGCCGGCGCAGCGGCTATGGAGTTGGCGGAACTGCTTGATCTGGTCCAGCGGAATCGCTAGCTCTTTGGTCGGCTTGCCGTCGGGACCGGCTTGCTTGACCCCGGCAAGGTGCAGAGTCGCATACAGCAGCATCGAGGCATGGCCGCACGAAAGTACGAAGCGGTCGCGGTTCGGCCAGTTCGGTTGGTCGGGATCGTAGGCAAGCACCTCGTTCCATAGGCTATAGGCCACGGCCGCGAGCGCCATCGGCGTACCTGGATGACCGCTGTTCGCCGCCTGCACGGCGTCCATGGCGAGGGTGCGGATCGTATTGATGGAAAGCTGCTCGATGCTTTTGGTCGGCGCGCTGGTGGTCGTGGCGGTCATGCTTATCTGCCAAGCGGTTAGGGCTGATTGAATCCTTTCGCGGATGGGCCGAGTTTAGCGGCGCGACGGCGGGGCCGTCAACGACGCCTTGCCAGCGCGGGGGGGCGAGCACCGGGCCGTAGCCAAAAGCTTGCGGTTACTCGCGGCGCAAATAGCCCGCGCTCGATTCGAAATACTTCCGCCGCCGCTGATGGCTGGCTTCGCTGGCGCCGCCTTGCCGCTCTTCGAGATCCGCGCGATTCGCCTGACAGCAGCGGCAGCCGACCGCGTCGAGATGGAACGCGATGTAGCGGGCCTGCTCGTCGGGCAACACGCCCAACAAATAACTGCCCAACTCGGCCCGCGTGGGACAACTCAGCCGATGGCGGCGCCAGATTTCTCCCAAAGAATGAACGCCCGCGTCGCGCCGGGCGTTGATCGCCGCCAGCCGGCGCGCCAGTTCGGGCGCTTGTCTCAATTCGTTCTCGATCGCAGCCATGGCTTCGGCCGATAGCGCTTCGTCGAGATAGGCTTCGAGTTCGGTGTCGTTGGGAGGCATGGGTGGAAGTAGGGAGTGAGAGAGTAGGGAGTGAGGAGTTAGGAGTCAGGAGAAGAAGGCCCGAGGGAAATCCTTGTCGCCACAATGGGCGAATGGATAGGCCGTTCGCCTATTTTCAATTCCATCCCCAGCATCTCCTCCGCATCCCCACATCCCCGTTAAACATGCTCCAAACCTAGCCCGCGTCGTGCAATTCAGGAAACACGTCCTCGGGCAGGCCCTGCTGCCGCACGGCGGCGCGCAGCTTGGCGAGAAAATCGAACTTGTGATTGGCCACGGTCTGCTCCGAAACGCCAAGCTGGGCCGCGGCGTCCTTGTTGGCGGCGCCGCGGACGAACAGCAGCTCGGCGCATTGGATTTTTTCCCAGTCTCCGCGCGCTCTCCAGTGCGCCAACATCTGCGAGAGGGCCTGCACCAGCGCGGTCGATTCCAGCCCGCGACGCTCGCCGCTGCGCGCAATGCTGCTGGCCGGACGGGCCGAACCCGGCAAGTCCCATTCTTCGTGGCCGCTGCCGTTGCCGGCCAGCGGCAAGGTCGGCCGCCGCCCCTCGCGCCGCAAGTGATCGGTCAACTTGTGGGCGGCGATCGAAAACAGGTAGCTTTCCAGCGGGCGGGCCGAGTCGTAGTTGGGCAGACTGGTGAGGAAGCCGATGAACGTCTCCTGCACCACGTCTTCGCTGGCCGCGCGATGCCGCAACCGCGTTTCGACGAAGGCCAGCAAGCGACCCTCGAAGCGGGCGATCAATTCGTGCCAAGCGTCGCCTTCGCCGCCGCGGATGCGGTCGATCAGCAGGCCATCGGATTCGCTGGTGGTGGACATCGGTGGAGAGCGCTTCGCCCGAGCGACGTTTCGCGGCGGCGCGGCCTAGAAACCGATGTTCCCATGCACCAGCAGTCCGGCGATCGTCGCTAGCGCCAGTATCGCCGTTGCGGCGGCGGCCCGCAAGCGCCCGGTATAGTAGCCGCGGGTCAGCGTGTCCAACTTGAGATAGCCGAACATCGTGGCGATCAGGCCCAGCACGAGTGCGGCGCCGGCGCCTGTCGAGGCCAGCCGGCCAGCGATCTGGCTCTCGCGATAGCGGCGCTCGATCTCTTGATTGACGCCTCTGTCGAAGACCAACAGCGCGTGCAGGTTGTACATCGGGCCGACGGCGTATTCGCTTTGCTGGAGCCATTCGTTCCGCACGATCCGTTCGTGAACGAAGGCCGGCGGCAACTCAATCTCGACGCCGGCCGGCAGTGTCATGGAGCGATCGGCGTGATTGCGCACGGCCTCGCGGATCGCATCGTTGAGTTTTTGATTGCACTCTTGCGGAGTGGAATAAGGCCCCGCGGTTGCGATCGTGCGATAGACGCCATCGCGGTAGCCCGTTGGCTCGTCCATCCAGGTCGGACGGGCGGCGCCGGCCGTGTGAGCTTGGATCGGAGTCGCAGGCTGCGCCGGCGCCGCGCCGCTCTCGGTGGGCGGAGCGGCAGCCCGCTCTGGCGCGGCGGGCGCCGTTGCATTGGACGGCGGCGGCGGGTCGCCGACGGGCGGCGAAGCGGAGGCCTCAAGCGGGATGAGGGGCCGCGGCGGCGCATCCAAAGTCTTGGCGAGCTCCTCCACGATCGCCGATTCATCGCGAGGGGCGCTCCTTGCCAACAGGTAGAAAAAGCAGACGCTTCCGAAGAGGAACAGCGGCGCCGCTAGGCAGACCGCCACCGCCGCCTTGCCGGCGCGGCTCACGCTCAGCGCGACGGCCACGACGATGACCGCCAAGAACAGTCCGACCACGATCAAGCCGAAAAAGGTCGGAAATACGGCGGGCGCCATGATGATTTCCTCTGCTGGTAGGGCGGGCCATGCCCGGCGGAAGCGATGAGTCTATGTTGGTTCATGGTGGGCGTGATCCACCCTACTGTGTCTTGGTGGGGCTGCGCCCCAGCCTTACATTGCCATTGGTCGCGGGCGGCGGCGGCGCGACCCGTGCCAGGGGCTTGCTAACTGCACGGCGACCGACATCGTCGCTGCGATCATCAAGCCCCACGGTTGCGGGAACGGCCAAAAATAGCACAGCAGCCAGGCCCAAAAGATACTGACCGACGTCGACCAGAGACTCAGACGTTGCGGCCGGAACGGGTCCGCCTGCCGCCACCACCGCAGTACGACCAACAGAAACGCGAAGTAAGCCATGTGCCCCATCAACGTGGGCGCTCCGCCCGCGTCGGCGAACTCGAAGCTTTGCGGATAGAACCGTCCATCGATGTGCGGCGATTTCCAGTCGTAAGGCAGATCGACCATCAGCCAATCTTTGGCGGCGTAGGCGAACGCCCCGAGGCCCAGGCCGAGGAACAGCAGCAAGCAGCGCCTGAGCATCGGTTCGCCTTCGCCGTGCTCCCATGCTTTCGCCGGCAGCAGCACCGCCCAGGCGCCGATCGTGCCGACCAGCACCAGCCAGGCGAATTGTTCGGGTTGCGCGAGCTTACCCCGCAGCACGCCCAATAGAATTCCCATCACCGCGGCCACGGCCGCCGAGATCAACAGAGAGCCGGTCAGCTCTTGAATCCGGTCGCGAGTGGTTTTGTAGGGGAGCGTGATGGAAGGCGCGGCCCCTCGCACGCGAGCGATGGCATTGGGCGTCGGATGCCGCGGCATCGGCGGCGCGTCGGCGGGCGCCGCGGCGAATCGCTGCGACGGACGACCGCCAGGCGGATGACGCATCGCCAGCACGATCGAGCGGACGGCGAAATAGGCGCCGTACATCAACAAAGCCGACAAAGCCATCCCTACGATGCCGACGTTCATGGTAATGATCAGGTAAATCGCGACGCCGACGATCGCCACGCGGCCCGGAGTCGAGATCCGGCCGGAATTCCAAGCCGCGCGGAATTGTCGCCAATGGTCTCGAACGGCGCGGGCGATCGGCTCCTCGTCGACCAGCACGACGTCGGACACGACGGCCGCCGCTGCGGGGGGCGTCGGCGGCTCGGGCCGCGGCGGATCGAGTATCGGCGCGGTCGCGGCCGGCAAGGGACCGGCGAAACTGCTGGGCGCGGTCGAGGTCGGCGAACGGGGCGCCGCGGGCAACAGCGCCGCCAGCTCGGCGACCGATTGCAAACGACCTTCGGGGGATTTGGTCAACGTGCGCGCGATGGCCGAGCGATACGGTTCTTCGACGGCGCTCAAGTCGGGCTCGGCCGTCAGGTGCTTCATCAGCACTTCGCCGACGCTCTCG
>DATNEC010000337.1:0-4915 GCA_035606815.1 Pirellulales bacterium | reverse complement strand
CGATCGTCGTCAGCCAGGCCAGTACGTCGGCGAATTCGCCCAGTCGTTCTTCGTGCGTGCCGTTGCGCAGGCAACTGGCCAACTCGCCGACCTCCTCCATCAGCCACATGAAGGTGCCGTCGACGCCGCGCGCCAGATCCTTTTCCAGATACATATCGCGGATCAGCCGCTGGAATTGGCCGAGCGTGATCTCGGCATACGGCCGCGTGCCGGCCGGCGAATCCCCCGTGTGCGCGTCTTCCGTTGTCAAGGCTGCAAACTCTCCAGGAGCGCTTTGGCGCCGGCATGGTCCGGCGCGGCTTTCAACGCGGATTGCAAAACTTCGCGGGCCTTGTCCGGCTGGCCCGCTTGGATCCAAACCTCGGCCAGCGACACGCGATAACCGGCCTCTTCAGGCGCCAGGCGAACGGCCGTCTCGTATTCCTCGGCCGCGAGGGTCCACTCGCGGCCGCCGGCCAGGGCCGCGGCCCAGATGCGATGGATCTCCGGGTCTTGTACGTCGATCTGGTTGGCTTGGTTCGCCCAACTTGCCGCGGCGGCGAAATCTTGCCGTTCGAGCGTCAATTCGGCCAGTTTTTTTCGCACAGTCAGGTCATCGGCGTCGGCTTGGGCCAGTTGCGCCAGCAGCGGAATGAGCCGTTCGTCGTCTCCGGCGAGCAAATAGACCTTGGCCAGCGACTTCGTCCACTGGCTGTCGCCGGGTTCGTGCTTGGCCCCCAGCTCGTAGAGCGTTGCGGCTTTGTCGTATTGTTCGGCCTTCAATTTCAGCCCGGCCAGCAAGCTCAGGGCGTTTCTTTGCGGCGCCTCGCGGTCCAAGCACGCTTCGAGCAATTCGACGGCTTCGCCGGTTTCGCCGACGAGCAACTTCAAACGGGCCAAAACATAGGTGGCCAACTGTTGCCGCGGCTCGATGGCCAGCGATTGCTTCGCCAGTTCGGCGGCCTTGGGATACGCTTTCCGCTGCAAGTGGGCGTAGGCCAGTTGCGCCGCGAGATCGGCGCTGTCGGGGTCGGCCGCTTGGGCCTGTTCCAATTCGGAGAGGCTGCGCTCGGGCGTCTTGCCCTGCGTTGCCAGGCCGGCCGCGACTTGTTTGACGAACTCCTGGTACTTTCGCTCGAAATCCGCCTGCTCGACGCCGAACGAACGCTTGAGCGCCGCTCGCGTGTCCAAATTATCGCGGTAAGCGACCAGCATTTTGGCCAAGGCATCGTCGCCATAGTTCGCCTTCATGCACTGCGCATAAAGCTGGGCTTGGCAGTAGGCCAGGTTCCATTCCAACTGCGACTTGGGCCGCACGAAGCCCAGGTTGATCGTATCGAGATCGAACAGTTCCCCCTTGGGCACGCGCTCGGCCAGTAGGTCATTCCAGGTCTGCGGCCGCGGGTAGCCCTCGCTTTCGACGGCCAGCGCCTCGGTGAACCAGTGCGGAATGTTGAAGCGGGTTTGCTGCAAGTTCAGCACGTGGACGAACTCGTGCTTCAGCACGCGACTCCAATTGAATTTCTTCTTCAAATCGTTGGGACTGGCCAGCGCGACCATCTTGCCCGCACAGGCGCCGACCGTGCCGATCGAAGGCAGCCCCACCATCCGGGCGCTAAACCAACCGTGGCCGCTCGTGTTGCGCGCCCGCGAAAAGATCTCGAACAGCGACTTGCCTTCCGGCTCGAAGCCGAAGTGCTCGACGAGCTGCGGGTAAACGTCTTCTTCGAGATACTTGGCCGCGTAGCGGGCCAGAAGGTCGTCCTGGCCGCGATCGAAGCGAAGCACGAAATGCTCGGTTTCGAGCACGGCGTAGCCGTCGAGCACTTCCAACACCTTGAGGCTGTTGCTGACGCGGACGTTGAACGGATCGATCTCGAACGACGCGTCGAGCAATTGCTTGGCCTCGGTTTCGTCGCCCAGCCGCATGCACATCAAGCCGAGAGCGCCGCGCGGGGCGGGCAATTGCGGCATCCGCTCGACCGCCTCGCGATAGTAGCGGGCGGCGGCCGGGTACTTGCGGCACAGCTCCAACCCGGCGGCGAGCGATTCGTAAAACTCGCCCGCGTGCGGATTGCGGGCCTCGACTTCGGCGATCAGCGTGCCGAACCGCGTTTCCACTCGATCGGCTTCGGCGCCGTCGACGGCCGCATAGGCCGCGGCCAGCCGGCCCAGCGTCTGCTCGGACCTCGGATTGAGCGGCAGCGCCTGTTCAAGCGCCTCGATCGCCGCCGCCGCCTCGTAGTTGGCGAACAGCGAATCGGCGCGATGGACATACGCCTCCTGCAGCGCGGGATTGATCTCCAAGGCCCGCTCGATGGAGCGCCGTGCCTCGTCCACTTGAAAGTTTTGCAGCGCCAACGCGGCCAAGGCCGCATGCACTTCAGCCGCGTTGGGATTGATGGCCAGCGCCTGCTTGAGCGAGCGGGCCGCTTCGGCTTGGTTGTACTTCTCCAAAAACAGCAGCCCCGTCTCCAAGTGGGCCGGCCAATACGCGGCGTCGAGCTTCAGCGCATCGGGATACAGATCGTTCACCAAGAACGAAAACTGGCTGCTGTTGCGGCGCCAGCGGGCGTATTGCGCCGCCGCCCGGCCGATCCAGCGCAGCTCGTCGGCCGAGGCGATCTCGTGATCGTTGTAATAGTCCACCAGCCGCTTGTATCCCGCCTCGGCCTTGTCCAAGCGGCCGGCGACGCGATGCAATTCGGCCGCGAACCAACAGGCCGAAAGCTCGTCGGCGTCGGCCTTCAGCGCCGCGTCGACCGCCGCTTGGGCGGCCGGATAATCGCCGCGCTCGAAGGCCAGCCGGGCCAATTCGGCAAAGAGCGCTGCGTCGGGGCGTTTTGCGGCCGCCGCCTTGAGAATCGCCGCGGCTTCATCGCGTTTGCCCGCGCTCGCCTGGCAGCGGGCGGCGCCGAGGGCCGCCTGAACGGGATTCTCCGCCGCAAGCTTGCCAAAAGCCTCTTCGGCTTCCGCGTATTTACCGGTCAGAAGCAGCTTGCGCGCCGCGGCCAACTCGTCGGCCGCGCTGGCGAAGGCGATAAGCGGCCCGGCCGCCAACAGCGGCAAAACGGAGAACCAACCTATCGAGAAACGAGCCATCGGCCAAAGCGAGCGATCGGAACGAGCGATACCGAAAAGGGAGCAAGGGGCCTAACGCGGCGCTAACAATATCCATAAGGACCGCTTCAACTTACGTTATCTGAAGCGGCGGCGTTCTTCAAGAGGCGGCTGCCAGGCCAAGCCGCCGTTCGACTATGATCGTATATGATCGTACGGAAGCTTTGTACTCTCGCGGCTTGGATCTGCTTCGACTCCGCGAAGGCGGCCACTTGCGGCGCGAGATCTTCGGTCGCCTTTGGCCAACTTCGAGCAGCAGAGCGCCTGATGCGGAGGTCGGCGCCGCAGGACAAACCGTAATCAATCCAAAATCAATCCAAATGGGCGAAGGCGGCCACTTGCGGCGCGACATCTTCGATCGCCGTTGGCCATCTTCGAGCAGCGACGTGCCCGTTTCGAAACCTGCGGCGAAACGGTAACATAAGTCGCTCATTGAGAACGACCGCCTTCCCATCTTTCTGAAAGCCGCCGCACGATGGACCCCAAGCCGCCCGTCAGCTACGAAGATTTCGCCAAGCTCGAACTGCGAGTGGCCAAAGTGCTGGCCGCGCGCGAGCATCCGAACGCCAACAAGCTGCTGCTATTGCAAATTCAAGTGGGCGACGCGGAAAAACAGATCGTGGCGGGGATTCGCGGGCATTACGACCCCGCGGCGCTCGTCGGCCGGCAAGTCGTCGTCGTCAATAATCTCGAACCCGCCACGATCCGCGGCGAGGAATCCAACGGCATGCTGCTGGCCGCCAGCGATGCTCAAGGCGTCGTACTGTTGCGGCCCGATCGCGAGGTCGAGCCTGGCTCGGGCGTGAAGTAACAACGCTCCTTCTGTTTCCTTCGACCCCGAATAAGGAGCAATGCCGTGTCGTGGGAAACCTGGCGGCAAGCGCTGACCGACTCGGTGCTGGTGAAGTGGGAGTTTTACGGCAACTCGCTGCTGGCGTGGTTGATTGCGGCGTCGTTGTTCGTCGGCGCGCTGTTCGTGCTGCGGCTGGCCAAGGCGATCGTGCGCCATCGCGCCAAGACGATCGCCGAGCGCCGCTCGTCCGGCGTGGCCCACGGGGTCGCCGAAGTGACGATGGCCACGAAATGGTGGTTCTTGCTGATCATTTCGCTGTTTCTCGGCTCGCAGGTTCTCCATTTTCCCCATGAGAAAACCACCAGTTTCGTCCAAAACGTCGCCGTCACGGTGCTGCTGCTGCAAATCGCCGTCTGGGGCGACGTGCTGATCGCGCTCGGCATCAATCGCTATATGCGGCGGCGGATGGAGACCGATGCCGCCAGCGTCACGATGATGGCCGCGGTCGGCTTCTTCGGCCGATTGGCCGCGTGGGCCTTGACGTTGCTGTTGATTCTGCAGAACCTGGGCGTGCAGGTCAGCGCGCTCGTGGCGGGGCTGGGGGTCGGCGGCATCGCGGTCGCGCTGGCCGCGCAGAACGTGCTCGGCGATTTGTTCGCCTCGCTGTCCATCGTGCTCGACCGGCCGTTCATTCTGGGCGACTTCATCGCGGTCGGCGATTTTTCAGGCGCCGTCGAGCACATCGGCCTGAAGACCACGCGCCTGCGCAGCCTGTCGGGCGAACAGCTCGTGTTTTCCAACGCCGACCTGCTGCAAAGCCGGATTCGCAATTACAAGCGGATGTACGAACGCCGCATTCAGTTCACGCTCGGCGTGACTTACGAGACGCTGCACGACAACCTGACCGCCATTCCCGGCATGATTCGCGAGGCGATCGCCTCGCACGAGAAAACGCGGTTCGACCGGGCGCATTTCAAATCATTCGGCGATTCCGCGTTGATCTTCGAGGCCGTCTACTACGTG
>DATNEC010000335.1:0-18377 GCA_035606815.1 Pirellulales bacterium | reverse complement strand
CGCGAAAGATGGTGTTCGGGTGCGGTATGTATTGGTACGTGAGATACTCGTCGATCGCGCCGGGGTCGATCTCGCGCGGCACGCCGGGAACGTCGAGCAGGCTCTTCAGTTCGCTGGCGAACAGCAGCCGCTCGGGCTCTTGGCGATACACGAGAGGCTTTTTGCCGAGCCGGTCGCGGGCCAGGATCAATTGCCGGTGGTTGGCGTCCCACAGCGCCAGCGCGAACATGCCTTCGATGTGTCGCAGAAAATCGAGGCCTTCGTCCTCGTACAAATGGACGAGCGTTTCGGCGTCGCCAGCGGTGCGAAACTGGTGACCCGAGCCTTGCAGCCGCTTGCGGAGCGTAAGGTAGTTGTAGATCTCGCCGTTGAAGACGACCCAGATCGAACCGTCCTCGTTCGCCAGCGGCTGGGCGCCCGTGGCGACGTCGATGATCGAAAGCCGGCGGAAGCCGAGCGCCACGCCGGCCAGCGCGCCCGCGTAAGTGTGCGCGGCGAGATCGCTCTGATAAACGCCCTCATCGTCCGGCCCGCGATGCGCGAGCACGTCGGTCATCCGTTGGAGCGTTTCTCGCTCGATCGGCTTTCCCGCGTCGGTCCAAACGGCTCCCGTGATGCCGCACATATCGCCGCATTGTAAGCCGGTTCAAAGGCACGGCAACCATCGGCATTAGTCAAAGCAATACAATCCGAATATTCGCTCCCAAGAGCGCCCGATTTGACCTTTCTTCTCCGCGAGGTATGTTTGCGGGGCGTTTTTCGCGCCCGGCGAACCGGGGAGGAAGCGATGCACGGAAGAGCGCGGATCGGCGCGGTCGGCGCCGGAATTCTGGCTGGCTTGAGTTGGCTCAATGCGGCACAATCGGCCGAAACCTGGCAAACGCTGACGCGCAGCGTCGAAGATCGGGTGATCGAATACTGCCGGTTCGGGCAAGGCGACGAGCAAGTGCTGGTCGTCGCGCCGCTGGCGGGCGACGAGGTCGAAGGCGTCGAAATCGCCGAACGCCTGGCGAGCCACCTCGAACAATTTCCCCGGCGGTTGACCGATACGGCCGTCACGATCGTCCGCGATCCGAATCCCGATGGCCGCTTTCGGCGAACGCCCGGCAATGCACATGGAGTGTTGCTCGATCGCAACTTCCGCACTCGCCACTGGCGCAAGGTCCCGCAGGGCGACCGCTGGCTAAGCGGACGCGAACCGGAGAGCGAACCGGAAACACGGGCGATGGCCGATTTGCTCGACGACCTGAAGCCCCAGCGAATCATCCTCCTCGGCAGCTCGCGACGCGGCGCGGCACTGAACTACGCCGGACCTGCGGAGCAATGGGCGGCCCAGTTCGCCGCGACGGCCCGTCTGCGCCCGTTGCCGCTCGATTCCGTCGATGCCGCAGGCGCTTTTGCGGCTTATGCGGGCGTCGATCGAGGGATTCCCACATTGATCGTTCGCGTGCCTGCGCGCTCGCCGTCCGAGACCAACTGGTCGAACTACAAGCGAGTGCTGCTGGCGGCGATCGATGGCGCCGGCCCAGCGCCGGCGAAGGAAATCACGCCGGCCGCGCCTTCCGACGCGTCGAGCGCCTCGTCGCAGGAGCCGCGCCGTCTGACGACTGCCGCGATTTCGGTCGCTTTGCAGTCGCCTGGAGAGCCTGGTCCCAGCGGTCTCGCGGATCGGCCTGCCAGCCCGCCGCACAAGTGGACGGTGGAAGACTTGGAACGAGGCGGAGTGGTCGTGCCGGTCGTAAGGCCGCCCAGCGCGATCAGGCCGCCGAGCGCCCCGGCGACCGCCGGAACATCGCGGCTGAAAATGACGCCGCCGAAAACGGCGCCAGAACCAGCAGCGGCCCGGTCGTTCGTGACCAAGCCGCCAAGCGGGAAGTTGTACGATCCCACGCGACCGCGCACGCAAGCGGCGCCGCGCGCCGCCTCCAGCTTGCCGCCGTTCGAGGCTTTCGAGCGGATCCAGCGATTGCCGCCCATCGATCGGCCTCCGCCGGCGGTTCGCGATTTGCGTCAAGAGCCGATCCCGTTCTACCCAGGGACTGGCTTTTGAACCGCCTGCTCACCAACGCTCTTTCGACCTACCATGTCAATCCGAACTGGTCGCCGCCCGAGGAACGGCCTGTGCCGCCCTTGAGCGGGCCTTTGGCCTTGGGCAGCGGCGCGGGCGGCTCTTCCGGTTCGGCAAATTCCGGTTCGGCTTTTTTGGCCGGTTCGGCGCGGGCCATGAGGGCTTTCATCGACAGGCTGATTCGCTGTTGCTCCGCGTCGATCGACAGCACCTTGACGTCGACCTCCTGCCCTTCGGAAACGACGTCGCTGGCGCGCCAAGTGCGACCGTGCGAAAGCTCCGAGATATGCACCAGCCCTTCGATGCCCGGTTCCAATTCGACGAAGGCGCCGAAGTCCATGATCTTCGTAACCTTGCCCTGGTGCGTGCTGGTGACGGGGTATTTCTGAGAGACCGTCGACCAAGGGTTCTCGGTCAGGTCGCGGAAGGCCAGGCTGAGCTTGCCCGTCTCCGGATCGATCTTCTTGATGCGGACCTTGATCGCCTGGCCGACCGTCAACACTTCGCTGGGATGTTTGATTCGCTGCCACGACAGCTGGCTGACGTGCAGCAATCCATCGACGCCGCCCAGATCGATGAAAGCGCCGTAGTCTTGCAGGCTGCGCACCGTGCCTTCGCGGACTTGGCCTTCGGCCAGTTCCGACATCAGCTTGGTCTTGGCTTCTTCCTTTTCTCGTTCCAACACCGCGCGGCGGCTGAGCACCAGGTTGCGCCGGTTGGGATCGGCCTGCGTGACGAGGCAGACCATGGTTTCGCCGACCAGCGGCGCAAAATCTTCGATGCGATACAGCGAGACCTGGCCTGCCGGAATGAAACCGCGGATGTGGTTCACTTCGCATTCCAGCCCGCCTTTGTTGTGGCCGGTGATGCGGGCCGAGACGAGCACGCCTTCGGCCAACTGCGACCAATCGGCGACGTCGACCGCGCCGCCCGGCATGGTGAGCTGGTAAAGGCCCTCTTCGGCGTCGAAGCGCTGAACGACGACCTCCACGACCGCCCCCGGCTCGGGCCGCTCGGCGAACTGCCGCAGCGAAAGCACGCCTTGATTGCGGCGGCCCAGGTCGACGAACACGTTGTCGCGATGGACCGAGGCCACGCGGCCGTTGAGCCGCGCCTCGGGCTCAAGGTCGGCCAGCGACGCGTCGGCGGCGGGATCGAGCACTTCGTCGAGCGACATCCCGCCGAGCGCCATTTCGACTTCCAGCTCGAGTTCCAACGGCAGCTTATGGCGAATGCTGGGCACCGGGGTCTTGGGCGCTTGCGGGGCTTCCGCTTGTCCTTGGTGCGGCTTGGCCCGCACTTTGGGGCTATTGGGCCGTTGCGATCCGATCCGCACGCGAGGCGGTCCCGGCGGCGGTGGAGGAGCGTCGGGGCGGGCCGATTCGGGCGCGGCGGGCTGCACTGCTTCCGGCGCGGCGGGTTGCACTGCTTCCGGCGCGGCGGGTTGCACTGCCCCGACCGGTTCCGGAGTCGACGCGGAAGGGTCTTGCTCGGACGAAGATGAACGGTCGCTGCTCATCGCAAAATACTCGAGGGAACTTGAAGCGGATACACTTCGGAAGAGGCTTTGGCCCCGTCCGAAACATGCTAATCTAACAGCCGGCTGCTGGCCTTGGTAGTGAAAGCGGCCCTGCCGCTAGGACGATATTTTTCGGATGCGGTGTCGTCCAGGCTCGACCACGACAAACGACTCCCGCAGCTCTTGCTGTGCATACGCGCCCTAGACCGTTGCGAGTTCGGAATGAACCGCATTCACCGTTGAAGGCAGGATGCGAAGATAGATTACCTCTGGTCCTACGCGATGCACGAAGACTAAGCCGCCAATGTCTCGGTCACGAGTGATGAAGATACGACTCTGCTCTTGCGAAACGCGGAGCAATTCGGAGTCATCCGCTTGGCTCAGACCAAGCTGCGCCGCCGTAACGACATCGTGTCCCAAGCCGCGAACGAACGTAATCGTCGCCGAGTACACGTCCTGGTCGGCCAGGAAGTTCATGGCATCGTCGAGAGGCGGATGTCTTCGACTGCGATCACGTCAATCGCGTATTGGATGCAGGCCCGAATGTCTTCGGGCGAAAGATCGGGGTAATAGTCGCGCATGATTTCCGCGAAAGTGAGTCCCTCGCGAACGAGTTCCAGCACGTTTTGCACGGTGATTCGCGTACCCGACACGCAAGGCTTTCCAAAATGGAGTTCGGGTCTTAGCGTGATTCGGTCTCGCATATCGCTCGCACTTGTCCTCCGCCACCCGGTCGAAACGCAACACGGATTGGCGACTTCGAATCAGTCCAAAAGCACCGCTGATCAACATTCTATCGTACTCAACGCCGGTTAAAGCTGCAACCGGCGCTCGTGAGCCGAAGCGAGATAAACATTGGGAGATCGGATCCCAAATGGCGCAGTGACCAACGCATCTGTTGCCGCGGGACAGGATACGCTACTTTTGGCTAATCAGACGCTGAGGAACCCCATGCAATTTTCTCCCAGATCCTATGGCCCGGCAATCTCGGGTCTGCTAGCGACGAAGCGGCTCAACGAGCTAGGCCCCGGCGCGCCCGATCAGCAGTTCCGCTCGGAGCTTGCGGCGCTCTCGCCCGAGAAGCTCGTCGCCCCGCACGGTCTGGGCGACCCTCAGATGGCAGCCGCTTGTTTGGCCGCTCTGTGGCTGCGTTATGACTTTGCCGATGAATCTCACGCGGTCAGCCAAGAGCTGCATACGATCGAAGGGAGCTACTGGCACGGTATTTTGCATCGACGCGAACCCGACTTCGCGAATGCAAAGTATTGGTTTCGCCGCGTCGGCCCCCATCCGATCTGTCCCGCGCTGGCCGCCGCGGCTCGCGAGTCGGCCCAGGCCGCCGCGCCGAACCGCGCCGCGGAATTCTTGAGTACCCAGACGGAGTGGGACCATTTTCGATTCGTCGATCTTTGTCAGTCGGTTCTGGCGGGCCGATCGGCGGCGAAACTGCTTTGCCGGCAGATCCAACAACGAGAGTGGGAACTGTTGTTCGATCACTGCTATTGTCTCGCTTGTGCCGATCCGGGCATGGGATAAGCTACTTAGATGGGATTCCAATTCTATTGCCCGCAAGGACACCTGCTCGAGGGACACGAGTCCCAAATGGGCCAGCAGAGTCAGTGCCCGATGTGCGGCGCGGTATTCATGATTCCTGTGGTGCAACCCGGCCTGGCGCCGCCCGCGGGATGGCCGCCGGGGTATGCGCCTCCCGGTTACGGCCAGCCGCAAGGCTATGGGCAACCGGGCTATGGTCAACCCGGCTATGGGCCGCCTGGTTATGGCCAGCCCGGCTACGGGCAACCGGGCTACGGCCAGCCGCCAGGCTACGGCCAACCGCCCGCCGGCGCGGGCTATCCCGGTTATCCGCCGCAAGGGCCGGGCTATCCGGGAATGATGCCGCAAGGCCAGCAGCCCGAGTGGACGCCCGGCTACGGTCAAGCGCCGACCGATCCGGGGTTTCCCGGCGCGCCGCAAGACGCTTTTCCGGGCGTGAATCCCGGCGGAGCAGGTTTTCCCGGCGCGCCGGCGAGCGAACCGCCGCAACAGCCTCCTCACGTCCATGTCGGCCCGCCTCAGGACGGGACCGCCCCGGCGGCGACGCCTCCGGCGGAAGAAGCTAAGCCGGCCGAACCGGAAAAGCCCGCTGAGCCGGAAAAAAAAGAGCCGCGGATCGTCCGCATTCCGTGTCCGCAGGGGCATGAGTTGCAGACGCCGATGGAGATGGTCAACCAGGACGTGCTCTGCCCGATCTGCAACACGCAGTTTCATCTGCGCTACGAGGACAGCCTTGAGTTCAAGGCGGAGCAACTTGAGCTGCGCCGTCTCAAAGACGAGCAACTCAACCAAGCGGCTTTGAAGTGGTCGATCATCACGGCGATCGTCGTCGTGGTGGGCATTCTGGGCATGGTGATCTACCTCGCCGTCCGCTCGCCGGCCGAGCCGACGTATCCGGCCCCGGAAAACACCGAAGCCGCGGCGACGGAAACGACCGGCGAGCCGCCGGCCGGCGGCGTAGCGGAGGAACCTGAGAAGGCCGAGGCCGAATAGTCGCGCGCCGTGAAGCCTTGGTCTCGCAGATGGGCGATTCGGCAATCCATCCTGTTTCGCCGCCGCACCGGCCAGTCGTCGGAAGGCTTTGCATTCTCCTGGCGACCGTGCTCTGGAGCAGCAGCGGGCTGTTCGTCAAGGCCGACCTCTTCGGCGATTGGCCCGAACACTTGCGCGGCACGCTGTTCTCCTTCTGGCGCGCCTTGTTCGCCGGACTGTTGTTGCTGCCGGCGGTGCGCCGGCCGCGGTGGGATTGGAAACTCCTGCCGCTGGCCTTCTGCTTCACGGCGATGAGCGTCTGCGTGTTGCAGTCCATGACGTTGACCACGGCGGCCAACGCCATTTGGCTGGAGAATACGGCCCCGCTCTGGGTTTGCTTGTGCGGCGCGCTGCTGTGGCGCGACGGATTCGAGCGGCGCGATCTGTTCCCGCTTCTCTGCGGCTCGCTGGGAATCGCCACGATCCTCTCGTTCGAGCTTGGTTCGCCCGACGCGGCGGGACAGCGCTTCGGAGTTTTGCTCGGCGTCGCTTCGGGAGTGTTGTACGCCGGCATCATCGTCTGTTTGCGCCAATTGCGAGCGCTCAATGGCGCCTGGCTGGTCGCCGTGATCCACGTGGCGGCGGCGCTGGCGCTGGCGCCGTTCTGTCTCGCTGCGGCCGTTTGGCCCCACGGCGACCAATGGCCGGCCTTGGTCGGTTTCGGCCTGTTCCAAACCGGCTTGCCCTATTTGCTATATGCCCACGGGGTTCGAGAGATCACCAGCCAAGAGGCGGCGGGCATCGGCCTGCTGGAGCCGGTGATGTCGCCGCTGTGGGTGTTCTTGTGTTATGGAGAGAAGACCGCCTGGTGGACGATGGTCGGCGGCGGGCTGATCTTGGCCGGGTTGGCGGCGCGCTACGTGAAGGTCGGCAATCGACCGCCGCCGGCGTGAGATGCGGCTTAACCCGGCGTGACGGGAAACGGCGTCAGGCAAAAGATGGGAATCGCCAGCGAGACCCAGCCCAGCGCCGATCGCCAAGGGCCCAAGGCCACCCGATCGTCGGCCGTGGGGGGATGGCTCGTGCCGAGAAAGATCACCAGCGTCAGCATCAGGCTCCAGCCGTACTGGCGTTCGATGATGATGAACGCCAGCGCGGCGGCGACCATCGCGCGGGCCAGCCAATGCGATCGTCTTCCGAGCAAAGCATAGGCGACGTGTCCGCCGTCGAGTTGCCCGATCGGCAGCATGTTCAGCCCCGTGACCAGCATGCCGACCCAACTCGCCATCACCAGCGGGTTGGCATGGCCGACCAGTTGCGACCCCGAAGAGACATCGGGCCGCAACCAGGCCGCCAGCATTTTGAACACCAGCGGATCGCCAAAATAGCCCCCTAGCCCGTCGCCGCCATTGGGCAAGACGTCCGCGGTGTTGATGCCGATCCAAGCCAAGGGAAACGCCAGCAGCAGCCCGGCCCACGGGCCGGTCAGCCCGATATCGAACAACTCCTTGCGGTTGGCCTGCGATCCGCCCAGCGCGATCACGGCGCCCATCGTTCCCAGTGGCGTCAACGGCATGGGAATGAAAAACGGCAAGCTGGCCGGCACGCGATACCGCACGGCTTGCAGGAAATGACCCATTTCGTGCGCGAGCAGAATGCCCATCACCGCGAACATGTAGGCCAACCCTTGACGCGCATTCTGTAACGCCAGCGCCAAAACTTCGAGCGGATCGGTGATTGTCGCCAACAGGTCGAAGCCGCTGGCCCCGGTCCAAAACGTCGACAGACAGGTGAGCACGAACAGGACCACCGGCCCCAAGAAGCGTCGGCGGCGCCGGGCCGCCAGCGTTTCGTGAGGCAGCGGACGCCGAATGGGGAACGGAACGGCCGGCGATGCTAACTCGGCCAGCACAATGGGCGCCTCGACTTGCGACGGAAAGGGCTGAGATCGAAAGGGCCTAGCCGCGCCGGCCGGCGACGTGTCGGGAGCTCCCGCGGGCGATACGATGACTTGGCTGATGATCGGGATCGGAAACGGCTCGCCGTCACGCTGGGCGGGCGCCGCCGCGGTATTGCGGGCCATTGGCGCGGAAGCGCCGCTTGGGGTTCCGCCGGGCGGCGAGGGGAACTCGGCCGGCGGCGACTCGGGTCTTGCGGCATCCGAGTTCGACGCGTCTGCCGGAGGAAGCTCTTCAGGAACCATTACCGCCAACATACCATAATTGGCTGAAAGGAGCAGTCTCGTCGTCGCTCGGCGGAATCTGCTTACTGGGCCATCGCCGCTCAAGGGCGCCAAGAATGCCCGGCGCCAAAGGAAACGCGCCGTAATGATTTGCAACCCGGATCGGCGCGGCGGCGAACGAAGCGCCCGCGCTAATTATAGATCTCGATGCTCTTCAGGCAGTTGCCGCCGGCGACTTGGGCCGCGTAGAGGCAGCTTTCGGCCCGCTCGACCAGCCCGCGAGGAAGGAAGTTTCGCGGCGGGACGGCCACCGTGCAAATGGCGACGCTGATCGTCGCGGCGAAACCGTCCGCGTCGTGGGCGTCGTCTCGCATCTGCCGCAACAGTTCGTTGCCCAACTCGACGGCGCCGCGACGATCGCAGTCGGGCAGCACCAGTGCCAGACGAGCGTCGCCCAGTTGCAGCCATTGGGCCCCCGGATGATCGAGTCCGCGGCAGGCCGCTTCCAGCCCCCGCCAAACTTCGCCGGCGCCCGCGACGCCTTGCGCGAGCAACAATTCGTCGTAGCGGTCGAATTCGATCAGCAACAGGCTCAAATCGCAGCGTTCGCGGCGACAGGCCGTCGCGGCCGCGGAGAGCCGGCCCAACAGCCCAGGGTCGACGTCGCCCGACGCAGCGGCGGTCTCGGGCGACGCGGACGCTTTGGCCGGCTTCGCCGCAATCGCTTTGGCGGCCTGCGCCGCGGCAGGACGTTGCGTGGCGCCGGGCGCCCGGTTGTCAGCCGGCGCCGCCGCGGCGGCCACGGCAAGTTCGGCGCGCGGCGGCGCCGGAA
Source organism: Pirellulales bacterium (assembly GCA_035606815.1). Taxonomy (GTDB): domain Bacteria; phylum Planctomycetota; class Planctomycetia; order Pirellulales; family JAICIG01; genus JAICIG01. Next base: position 9,250 of record DATNEC010000335.1, on the reverse strand, counting down.
TTTGGCCGGCGTCGCGTCGCGTCGCGGTGAACCCGGAAGCCGTCGCCGTCAGCGTTCGCGCTTCGTCGGAGTGCATCAGGCGATCGAGCCTGGCGGCGAGCGCCTCGCCGCGGGCGGCCGCTAGCTCGCCGGCCGCGTCGGCCGCGGCTTGAGAAAGCTGTTGATACGCCCGAGCCAGCACCTCCGAGTAGACCAATCCGCCGGGCAGTTCCAGCGAAAGCACTTCGGCCAGTTGGCCGACCGTTTCCGCCAATCCGGCGGCCAGCGCCGAAAGCTGCGATTCGGTCAGTTGATGAAAGCGCCCGCCGACTTCGAGCACTTCGGGCAAGATGCCGGTCTGCTCATCGGCGAGCAACTGCGCCAAAAGCTCGGCAAGATAAAGAATTTGCGGCGTGGCCTGCGCGCTGGGCGGCAGGGCCTCGACTTCCTCGAATGTGTCGGGCGTCGAGACCGCCTCGATCAGCGATTCGGGCAAGCCCCATTGCTTGAGCACGCCGGCCGTGAGTTGGACATGATCGAACCCGATGGCTCGCCGCTCGGCCGCGCGCAGCGGGCCGCTGCCGTCGTCGGCTTTGCGCAGGAAATCGACGTACGGCCGGCCGAGACCCTGGATCAGCACCAGACGACCCAAATCTTTAAGCAAGGCCGCTATGAACACATCGTCGCCGGGCAGTCGCCAAATGCGCTCGCTGATCTCCCGCGCCGCCACGGCGCGCGTCAACGTATGTTTCCAGTAGCGGTTCAGCACGTCGCCCGCGATGTCGGCGAACAGAGGGTCCGGCAGGCTGAAGCCGAGCACCAGCAGCTTCAAGGGCTTGGCGCCCAGCAGTCCCAGCGCCTGGCTCAGATCGGAAACGCGACGACTCAGCCCGAACAGCGAGCTATTGACGACGCGCAGCACCTTGGTGGTCAGCGCGGGATCTTGTTCGATGCAGGCCTTGAGCTGCGCGGCATCGACTTGCAGCGGGTGATTGGTCAGATCCAGCACCCGGACAGCCACGCCGGGCAGGGTGTAAAGCTGGCTCGACTGCTGCAAAAGCTGCTCGAGCGCGTCCGGGGCGTCCGTCATGGTTGAGCGTCCAAAGCAATTTTTTCGCACGCCGGGCTTCTTCGCCCGCGAAAGGGCGGACCGCTTCGACGCGCCCACCATAAACCTACCCCATGATTGGCGCTGCGGCGGCTTTGAAACGGCGCCTACGGAGAAACGGCGCCTACGACACCACGGTCAGTCCACCCGCTGCCGCAAGGCAGACGATCGACCCGGTCCGGCGGCGCTGAATATGCCAGAAATGACGGTTCAGTCGCTGAAGGGATGCCGCAAGTCGAACCGCGGCTTGGTTCCCGACGCATCGGCGGACGCCGATGCCCGGTCGATTCGCCGCGGCCGCTCCCCGGCCGCTTCGCTCTCGACGAACGACAGCGAATCGTCCAGTGCCGCTTGCAGGCGGTGCATGTTCAGCAACCGAAAGATGTAAGGGTCGGCCCAGGGCAATAGATCGCGAGGGGGCGCGTCATCGGGGCCGCCTTGGCTCGAGGCGGGAACCTCGACCACCGTGCAATGTATGTTTCTCGATGCCATTTCGCTTCCCTTCCTTCCCCCATGTGACATTCGCGGCGACTCGCAGGTTCGCCGCAAAGGTCAAGTTGTTCCAGTCGCCATCGTGGCCGACCGCCTCAGTGTTTTGGCTCCTTAAGTTATGGGCGATTGATGAAGCAATTACGAGGCCAAATCGGGACGCGCGCCGAGGCTCGCGTTCGGCTCCATGCATGCATGTTTCGGTCGGCGAACGAGTTAGCTGCCTCTGCAATAGCGTCGAACGGCCCCTCTTACTCCAATTTGGTGGTCGCCAAGCAACCAGATTTTGCAAACACGTTCAACAGGCGTATTGTTTCGCCGCACGGCGTGAAGGGCAAAAACGCTACATTTGGGTCTTCAAATACTCGACGGCCTTGTCCAGTTGCGGATCGAATGGCGTCGCCCCTGGCTGGCCCTCATCGCCGGCCGATCCGCTCGCGGCCGGTTTGCCTGCGGGCGGCTTGAGCACGTCGCGACGGTGGCGCTCTTCGACGACGCGGCGCATTTGCTCTTCGGTCAATTTGACCTCGAAGCCCGGATCGGGCCGCACGCCCCAATCATCGCTCTCCTTGGCGTCGCGAACGCGATGGATGTTCTTTTCGCTCGGCCGCCAGTAGGTGGCGACGGTCAGCTTGAGCGCGCTTTTGCCGCTTTCCAGCGGGATCACGTTCTGCACGGTGCCCTTGCCCCAGGTCCGCTCGCCAACGACGACGGCCCGATGATGATCCTGGAGGCAGGCCGAAACGATCTCACTGGCGCTGGCCGTCAGATGATCGACCAGCACCGCGATCGGCCAGCGGGTGTAAGGGGCCTTGCCGGTGGCTTCGTAATCGTCGACGATCCGCGTTTTGTCCCGCCCGCGAGTGCTGACGATCTGCCCCTGCCGCACGAACAAGTCGCACGTCGAAACGGCCGTTTTCAGAAACCCGCCGGCATTGCCGCGCAAGTCGAGAATCAGGCCCTTCACGTGCCGAGCGTCGAGCTTTTGCAAAGCCTGTTCCAATTCGCCGAGCGTCTGGTCCCCGAACGTCGTAATGCGCAGATAGCCGATCCGCGGATCGGATTCGAGAACGAACTGCCAGCGCCCCTCCGCATCTCGCGTGTCGCCCAACACGCTGGGGACATTGATGACGGCCCGCTTCATTTCGAGCGTCACCGGCGCGCTTTGACCTTCGTGCTGCACGGTGAGACGCACCGGTTCCCCCGGCTCGCCGCGCAGCAGATGCAGTGCATCCTCTGTTTTCAGGCCGGCGGTGCTCTCGCCGTCGATCTCAAGGATCGTGTCGCCGGCCAGCACGCCCGCTTCGTAGGCCGGGGTGCCGATCATCGGGCTGACGACGGTCAGCCGCTCCTTCTGTTCGTCGAACGTGACGTGAATGCCAATGCCGCCGAACTTTTGATCGAGATGCTGCCGGAATTCGGTGGCTTGCTGCGGCGGCTCGTAGGCCGAGTAGGGATCGTCGAGCTGTCCGACGATGCCGTTGAGAGCGCCTTCGAACAGCTCCCGATCGTTGACCTCTTCGATGTAGTTGCGATCGATCTGCTCCATGACCCGCACGATGGTGTCGGTCATTCGCCCGTAGCGGCTGCGGTAGGAGCTATCGGCCTTCTGGTAGCACACGAGCGACACGAGGGCGATCGCCAGCAGCAGGTAGACGTTGCGTCGCGGCACGGCTTCACCCCAGAGCGAAAGACGCGGCAGAGTTCTTGTTCCGAAATTCAGTTTAACCGAGTCTGCATCCGTCTGCCAGGAGAGGCAATTAGGGGCACGGTGCTGCTAGGCGGCAGTGCTGCGGTAGCTGCCGTGGATCCTCACAATCCCAGAAACGGGACCGGCACGAGGAAGGCGTGCTGCTCGTAAAGGCTGGCGACGCCGTGCCAGGAGGTGAACTGCGTGAAGAAAATGATCAGTGTGTAGAAGGCCGCCGCCGGCAACATGCCCAGCCGGGCGAACTGCCGCAGGAACCAGTTGCGATTTCGCTCTCGACGCGCCGCATATCCGCAGGCCCAGCCCGTCAGCAATCGCGTCGGATAAATGAACATCACAAACAGGAGGCTCGGCAGCCAGGCGGCCTCGCGCGGAATGATTTCGATCTTCAGCAAGTAGAGCGGCAAGGCGAACAGCAGCGTGACGAACAGGGCCGTGAGAAAAGCGATCGGCGCTCGGCGAAAGAGTCGCCGGACCGCGCGGACCTCGAACATCGCGCGGAAGCGGTTCTCCGCCGCGAAACGGCTCTGGACGAACGGCAGGTAAAGTAGCACCACGAGCAGGGCCAAGCCGCCGACGAAACCGACGATCGGCGCCTGCTGTCCCGCGGCCAGCATCGAGATCGGCAGAAACAGCCAGACCAATCCGCCGATGAAACCGCGCAGGCCGAGCCAAAAATAATAGGGCAGTCGCAAGCCCGTCACGAAGTTCCACACGGCGTCGCGGGCCTCGGCATACGCTCCGTCGCGCCGCAGTTGCTTGAACAGCCGGATCGGAGCGGGCCAGAAGAAGTGCCGCAACTTGCCGCCGCGCCAACAGGCGCCGATGATGTGGGCGGCCATCAGCACGGTCAGCACCGTCAATGCGATCGACCAACCGCGGTCGGCCGGGCTGCCAGGCTCGATCAGCCGGGCCGCGGCGGCCATCTTCGAAGCGAACCTCAACGGCCAGAGCATCAGCCAGACGCCGAAGAACACCCCGCCGAGGCGGGCCGCCTTCCGCACCCCGAAGAATCCGTCGCGCAGCCGCCCGGAGCGCGCCACTCGTCCGCTGGCTTCGAGCAGATAACCCAGGCTCAGCATCTGCAACAGCGGGTAGCTGGCCAAAAACGAGAGCGCCAGCACCAGCGACGACGCGCCGAACAGCCATTCGGCCCCCGAGCCGATCGCACCCCAAATTCTCCGCAGCCAGCCGCGGTCGTCGACGAGCTGCGGCTCCTCCAGGATTTCAGCCGGAATCGGGGTTCCGAGTTCCGCAGGCGCATCGAGCAGTTCGGCATCGACGACCTCAACGCCTCCGGACGCGAACAACTGCGACATAGCGCCCTGCGACATGCGGGAAATTTCCTCGAACAGGAGCGGCTTGGCGCCCCCCCGCGATTTCTTCGTATTGGACCGATAAAATCTTGCGGGCGCCGCGTCAAACATCGCCGCCCTACCACGAATTACCCAGCGATCGTCCGCCGAGTGTCGGTTTTTTCCGCTCGCGGGCGAGGCCGAGAGGTTTTTGAAGATTTTCGCGGCCAACGCGGGTACTATCCCTGGACCCAGCCTACTTGACCTGTCCGGAGCGTGCGAACTGTGTGGGCCCGTAATTTATTGTTCGTGGGATTGTGCGCGGCCGGTTTGGTGGCGCTGGGCGCCAGCTTGTCACCTGTCCCTAAGCCCCCTCGGGAACGTGAATTGCGATGGTTCGACCAGCCGCCCGCGGACCTGCTGGCGACCGTCGATCGCGTGAACGCGGCTTTCCGCGAAGCCGCCGGTGCTGACGAGCCGCACGCCGAGCGGGCCGACGATTTGGCGATCGCCCGGCGGCTGTCGTTGGCGCTGGCCGGCACGATTCCCTCCCTGGAAGAAATCCGCTGGTTCGAAACGTTGCCCCCCGAACGGCGCCACAATGAGTGGATGGCGAGATTGCTGACGGATCGGCGCTGCCACGATTATCTGGCCGAGCGATTGGCCCGGGCTTACGTGGGCGTGCAAGACGGGCCGTTCATCGTCTTCCGGCGCCGCCGGTTCGTCGCCTGGCTGGCCGACCAATTGGCCGCAAGCCGCCCTTACAACGAGATCGTCTCGGATCTGATCGCCGACAGCGGACTTTGGACCGACCGGCCCGCCACGAATTTCATCACGGTCACGATCAAGCCCGACGAAAAGAAAGGGCCCGACGCCAGCGCCTTGGCAGCCCGAGTGTCGCGAGCGTTTCTGGGCATTCGCATCGATTGCGCCGAGTGCCACGATCATCCCTTCGAACCTTGGAAGCAGAGCGATTTCCAGGGTCTGGCCGCCTTCTTCGGCCAAACCCAGCAAAAGTTCACCGGCATCCGCGACGGCGAAGGCGAATACCAGGTCGAGAACCGCGTGACGGGCGAGATGGAAACCATCGCGCCGCGCGTCCCTTACCAGGCGGAAGTGCTCGCGCACGATGGCAGCCTGCGGCGCCAATTGGCCGATTGGGTCACGCACCCGCAAAACATGGCGTTTGGCAGGGCCGTCGCCAACCGCATTTGGGGGCAGTAGTTCGGCCGGCCGCTCGCCGAGCCGATCGACGACGTTCATGGCGACGGCGAATTGCCCGCCGCGCTGGACATACTGGCCGACGATTTCGCTTCGCACCGTTACGATTTGAACCGCATGATCCAAATCATCGCCTTGAGCGAGCCGTTCACCTGCGACAGCCGGACGCCGGACGAAGCGGGGACGGAAGCCGCTGAGAGCGGTTTCGCGGAACAAGATTGGAGCGTGTTTCCCATCACGCGATTGCGGCCCGAGCAGGTCGTCGGCGGGTTGCTGCAGTCGGGTTCGCTCGAAACGATCGACTACGAGTCGCACATTCTCGTTCGCATCGGGCGCGCGGCGGGGCAGAACGATTTCATCGAGCGATACGGCGACGATGGCGACGAGGAGTTTTCGCCGCAAGGCGGCACGATCCCGCAGCGGTTGCTGATGATGAATGGCAAGCAGGTGACTGAAAAGACATCGGACAGCATCGTGGCCAACGCGGCGACGCAAATCGCCGTGCTGGCCCCCAGCGACGAGCGGGCGATCGAAACCGCTTATCTGGCCGTGCTCACGCGGCGGCCGACCACGGCCGAAGCCGAGTACTTCGCGCGCGCGCTGGCCGACCCCAGCGACGAGCGCAGCCGCCGCCAACGATTGGAAGATCTCTATTGGACCCTGCTCAACTCGACGGAGTTTTCATGGAACCATTAGGAAACGCCCAGCGCGGAATGCGGACCGTAGCGCCAGTCGGCCGTCGCAGCCAAGCGGGGATAAGCCGCCGGGGAGTGTTGCAATTGGCCGCGTTGGGCGGAGCATCGTGGCTGACTCCAGTGGCGCATCTGCTGGCCGAGCGGGCCGAGCAATCGCCCGGTCGCGAGCCGGCGCAGTCCCTGATCTTGCTGTGGCTGGCCGGCGGGCCGAGTCAGTTGGAAACATTCGATCCACAGCCGGGCAAGCCGATCGCCGGAGACACGCGAGCGATCGACACCGCGATTAAAGGCGTTCAGTTCGCCGCGGGTTACGAGCGGCTGGCCGAACAGGCGCAGCGCCTGGCCATCGTCCGTTCGCTCGTCAGCAAAGAAGGCGATCACGAGCGCGGCACGTACCTGGTGAAGACCGGCCATCGGCCCGATCCGACCGTGATCCATCCCTCGATCGGCGCGATTTGCTGTCATCAACTGCCCGTCGCCACGACGGAGATTCCGCGGCACATTTCGATCCTGCCCAATCAATGGTCGGGCGTGGGCGGGCTGCTGGGCAAACAGTACGATGCCTTCAAGTGCTACGATCCGGCGGCCAAGGTTCCCGACGTTTCGGCGTCCGTTTCCGACGAGCGCTTCGCGCGGCGGCTGAACGATCTGGCCGTCGTGGAGCAAGCCTTCAGCCGAGGTCGCGCGAAACAAACCCAGGCGACGCTGCACCAAGCGACCATCGCCAACGCCCGCAAGATGATGAGCTCGGAGCAGTTGCGGGCCTTTGAAATCGACGGCGAACCGCTGGCGCTGCGGCAGGCGTATGGCGATACTCCGTTCGGTCGCGGCTGCCTGGCGGCGCGGCGGCTGGTCGAAGTCGGCGTGCGCTGCGTCGAGGTCACGCTTGGCGGCTGGGACAGCCACGTCAACAATCATGAAATTCACAAAGGGCTGGCGCCGACCTTGGACGCCGCTCTGGGCGCCTTGCTCCAAGATCTTCACGATCGGGAGTTGCTCGGCAAAACGATCGTGATGTGCGGCGGCGAATTCGGCCGCACTCCGCAGATCAACCGGCTCGAAGGCCGCGATCATTGGCCGCACGGCTTCACGATGCTGCTGGCCGGCGGCCGTTTGCGAGGCGGAACGGTCGTCGGCGCCACCGATCCCGAGGGCGGCCGCAAGGTCGAGGCGCCGCAACAGGTGGCCGACGTTCACGCCACCGTGCTGACGGCCCTGGGGATCGATCCGCGCCACGAAGAGTTGGCCCCGATCGGCCGGCCGATCAAGTTCAGCGAAGGCCAGGCGATCGCCGGATTGTTGCAATAACGTTCATTTCAGCGACAGCAAATACGCGATCAAGTCGGCCATCTCTTGCTTGCTAAGCTGCTTTTCGACCCCCTCGGGCATCAACGATTGGCCCGTCCCGCGCAGCTCGTCGATGTTGATTCGCAGCACCGTGTCGCTGGCGTTCTCGGCCCGTTTCAGCGTGACGCTAGTGGCGGTCTCGGCGGCGATCATGCCGGTGATGGTGCGGCCGTCGTCGGTAATGAGCGCGTAATTGACGAACTGCGGGTTCACTTCGCGGCTGGGATCGAGCATGTTCACCAAGATCGCTTCGGCGCCGCGGGCCTTGAGCGCCGCCAGATTGGGGCCGATCTCGTAGCCGACGTCGCCGATCTTGTGGCACGCGGCGCAGACCTTCTTGAACGCCGCCTGGCCGCGTTCGGCGTCGCCCGCCATTTCCAGCACGTCGCGGTGGGCATCGACCACGTCTTGCCGGCGGCTGAGCTTTAGATTCGCCAGCAGTTTTTCGGCCTGTTGGCGGATCGCCGCGTCCTTGTGCGAGGCGAGTTGCTTGAGCCGCGCCGGATCGACGTCGCCGGCGCTCACGTCGCCCGCCGCGATGGCCGCGAGCAACGCTAAAATGCGCTCGGGCCGCGCGAACATCGTCTCGGCGGCTTGCACGCGCAGCCGCGGGCTTAAGGCGGGCCATGCCGCCAACACGAGTTCGGACACGCCCGGATCGTGATAGCGCGCGAGCGTCGACAACGCGGCCACCTGCACGTCTTGCGGCTGCCGGCTGTCGAGCAATTCGGTCAGAATTTCTTTGCCGTCGGCGAATGAGCCGAGCGAAAGGGTTTGCACGGCTTCGGCCCGTGCGGCAGGCGGTTGTTCGGCGTCGGCCGCCGTTTTTCGCGCCGCAGCCAACAGCTCGGCGAAGACCTGGGCGGCCTTGCCTTGAGGATCGGAGGCCAGCACCTTGCCGAGCGGGCTGCCGCGCTGCGCCAGGCCCTCGCTCAGCCCGCGGACGATGGCCGCCGCGGCTGCTGGTTCCTTGCTCGGAACGCTGCCCAGCGCCTTGAGTACGGCCGCGATTTCCGACTCGCGATTCGCGGCGCCGGCCTGCCGCGCCAGATCGGCCAGAAACAGCCTGCCGGCGGGAGAGCCTCGAAACGCCGGGTCGGCCGCCAACTCGGCGAACACCCGGCCGGCGCCTTCGCTCAGCGAGCTTTCGATGGCCAGCCGCATCCAACGATCGCCCGCGTCGCGTCGCGCCAACTTGGCCAGTGCTTCGAGCCGGGCGGGGTCTTTCAGTTCGCCCAGCGTAAAGGCCAATTGATAGCGCACGCGCAGATCCTCGTCGTCAGCAAGGCTCAGCAGTTTTTCGTGGAGTTCTGTCGAAAAACCCCCTCTCCCTTTGGGAGAGGGTTGGGGTGAGGGTGAATTGATTTCCGACGCCCCCTCACCCTGCCCTCTCCCGGAGGGAGAGGGT
>DATNEC010000292.1:0-14687 GCA_035606815.1 Pirellulales bacterium | reverse complement strand
CGATCAGTTTCTCACCTCGTACCCCGAGGATCCGGCGGCCGACCAGGCTTCGTTCTCGCTGGCCAACGCGCTATTGGAATTGAAAGCGTATCGCGAGGCGATCGCCGAATGCGAGCGGTACGCAGAGCGTTATCCCAAGAGCGACTATTTGGACAGTTACTGGTACGTGGTCGGCTATAGCCATTTCGCCTTGGGCGAGCACGAAGCGGCGCTCGAAATGTGCCGCAAGGTGGCCGAGACCAAACGGACCGAAGCCCAGACGGGCCGCGAGATTGAAAGCCAGAACAAGTGGCAGGCGATCTACATTCTGGGCCAGGTCTATCACAGCCTGGGCAAGGCCGCCGACGCCATTCGCGAATACGCGCGCGTGGCCGATCGCTTCGCCGACGCCAAGCAGGCGATCGACTATTTCACCCACAAGGAGATTTCGCTGCCGGAAGTCAGCACCTTCAAGCCGGACGAAAAGGCCGAGTTGGAACTGAAGTTCCGCAACGTGGCCCGTTGCGACATGCGGGTCTACAAGATCGACCTGATGAAGTTCAGCTTGCTCAAGCACGATCTGGGCGGCATCACCGAGATCAACCTGGCCGGCATCCGCCCGTACCACGAAGTCGTGATCGAACTGGGCGACGGCAAGGACTATCGCGACCGCACGCGCAAGCTGTCGCTGCCGCTCAAGGACGAAGGCGCGTATCTGGTGGTCTGCCGCGGCGACGATCTATACGCCAGCGGGCTGGCGTTGGTCACGCCGCTGAAGCTGGAAGTGCAGGAGGAAGCCGCTTCGGGCCGCGTGCGGGCCACGGTCAAGGATTCGACGAAGGACGGTTACGTGCCCGAGGTCCACGTGAAGGTGATCGGCAGCCGCAACGCCGATTTCATCTCGGGCGAGACCGACCTGCGCGGGGTGTTCGTGGCCGACACGATCCAAGGCTCGTCGACGGTGATCGCGCAGGCGGACCACAATCGCTACGCCTTCTTCCGCGGCGAAACGCAGCTCGGACCGCCGCCGGCGCCCGCCGCGCAGGAGCCGGCCCAACCGGCGGCCCCGGCCGACGCCAAGCCCGCCAGCGGCGAGCAGCAGTTGCTCGAAAGCTTGCAACTGGGCAACGGCGTGATCCTGAAACAACAGGAAGACAACCTCAAAAACCTCTACCAGCAGAATCGCAAAGGAGTACAGGCGAAAGAGGCGTATTGAGCCTTGTACGCGCAAAGGCTAGTGCATGTTGGCATAAGCGATCGCGTGAGCGGCCAGGCCGGCGGCGAAGTTGCGGAAGGTCAGTTCTTCCGCAGGGATTGTGAAGTGTCCTTTGGCGCCGCCCCTACGAGGCGTCAGCAGCAGACAGGCCCCGTCGTAGAGTCGCTCTCGTAGAAGCTTCGTCAACATGATTTCATATCGCTTTGCGTACGAGGCGCCCTTGAACTCCGGAAACACTTTGAAGTGCGGCTCTTGGACCTTGACCGCGCTCTGAGATTTTTCGCAGTCTTCAAGAATGAAGACGTAGCCGAGCCAAGGACGGGCCGAGGGCGCAAATGCTCCTTCGCGATAAGCAGCCCAAAGATCGGCCGCGTTTCCGAGCGCCTCTTCCGTTCGATTGTTGAAGTTGTTGCCGAAGGACGGCCCAACCTGCGCTTTGAATTCGATAACCGCCAACAGATGGCCTTCTGCAACGACGACCAGATCCCAGCTCTTCTCGGCCCGGTAAAATCCAGGGAGCTCCCTCTTCGCGGCCCAATAAACGTGGGCCTCGGGAACCCCGCCCGCAATAAACAGGTCGCGGCAAATTTCCGTAAAGCCATCCAGATGTTTCCCGCCTGTCACCGCTGCGCGCAGGCCGGCGTCTTTCTGCCCCGTCTTGGTTCCTTGCGCCTTGGATTGTTTATCGCGAGTCAACCAGAACAGCTTGATCGCCTCCCCGACCCGCCTGTCGAGATCTTTACGCATGCACGTTGACCTCGGTCTTCATGAAAACGCTTCTGGAATTCGTAATTCGTCCTTCAGCGTAGGCGGCGTAGGACGGGTCGATCTCGTAACCAACGGAGTTTCGCCCGTGACGCATGGCAGCGACGGTCGTGGTTCCGGTGCCCAGGAACGGATCTAAAACGGTATCGCCGACAAAACTGAACATCCGGATCAACCTCTCGGCAAGATCGAGCGGATAGGGCGCCGGATGGCGCCGAGTCGAGGCTCCCGTGAGACCCGTCCAAATCTGCTGAAACCAATCCTTGTGGTTAGCGTCGCCGATCACGCTCAGAATTCGGGTAGCCAATGAGGGACTGCGGTATCCGCCGGGCTTGCGTTGCATCAGGATAAACTCGATGTCGTTCTTGATGACGGCGTTAGGCTCGTAGGGCTTGCCCAGGAACGAAGCTCCGTTACCGGCCGCCTCATAAACTGCATTGGCGATCTTGTGCCAGATGATCGGGGCCAGGTTGTCGAAGCCAATGATTCGGCAATGTTCTTGGATCGAAGCATGCAGCGGCACCACGGTATGGCGCCCGTCGTTCTTCCTGCGCGAAAGGCACACGTCGCCGACCACGCAGATCAATCGCCCGCCAGGGACCAATGCGTCGAAACACCGTTGCCAGACCTTGTCCAAGTCGTTCAGAAATTCGTCATAGTCGGCAATGTGACCAAGTTGGCCTGACGTGTTGCGATATTCCTTGAGCGTCCAGTATGGGGGAGATGTAAGAACCAAATGCACTGATTCCGGCTGCAACCGCATTTCTCGAGCATCGCCGACGATGACTTTGTGCGACGTCGGGACGCGTTTGACCGCGTCGTCGATCAGCGCGATCAGCCGCGCATCCTTTGCAATGGCGGGCAGCGCGGTCTGGGGATTCTCGAATTCCGGAAAGCCCGCAGGCAAGAATTCTTCGGGAGCGAACACCATCGGCTTCCTGGGCGCCAGAAGGAGCGTACCTAAAACGACGATTGTACGCCGTATTGCCTGGAACAGAAGAGGAACGATTTCTTTGCGGCCCCGCGGGCGACGCTTTCCTGTCCGGCTTGCGGTCTCACCAAGTCGCTCGGCAAGCCGCAATTTGACAGCCCGCCCGACGCGACGGATGATAGTCCCGGCGATGCCGCCGATTCGTGCGGCGTTCGTTTAAGAATCCAAACTCGCTGGGGAATCATCGATGCAAGCGGCTGGACGAGCGATTTTGTGGTCGGCTGTGTGCGGTTTCACCGTTTCGCCGCTGGCGGCGGCCGATGCGGTCCGCGACTCGGTGGTGAAAATCGCCGTCACGCAGCGGTCGCCTAACTTTTCGCAGCCTTGGACCAAAAGCGCCTCGCAGGAAGCCTCGGGCACCGGATTCATCATCGACGGGCGGCGGATTCTAACCAACGCCCACGTGGTGCAGTACGCGAGCCAAATTTACGTTCAACCGCACCAATCGGCCGACAAGCTGCCGGCCAAGGTGTTGGGCATTTCTCAAGCGATCGACCTGGCGGTGATCGGCCTGGAGGACGAGGCGTTTTTCGAAACTCGGCCCCCCTTGCCGCTGGCCGAGGGGCTGCCGCAAGTCAAGGGGACCGTGAATGTCTACGGTTATCCGCTCGGCGGCGAGCAGATGTCGGTTACCGAGGGAATCATCTCGCGGGTCGATTTCGCGGGCTACTACTATCGCACGACGGGCCTGCGCGTGCAGATCGACGCGGCGCTCAACCCCGGCAACAGCGGCGGCCCGGCCCTGTCCGAAGGGCGCGTGGTGGGCGTCGCGTTCAGCGGCATCAAGACGGCCGAGAACATCGGCTACCTGATTCCGGTCGAAGAGATCAACACGTTTCTGGCCGACGTGGCCGACGGCCATTACGACGGCAAGCCGCGGCTGCGCGACGAGACGCAGACCTTGGAGAACGAGGCCATTCGCGCCAAGCTCGGCCTGGGCAGGACAACCGGCGGGGCGATGATCACCCGCGTGCATGGCGAAGGAGACGATTATCCGCTGAAGCGCGGCGACGTGATTTTGAAGATCGGCGACCACCCGCTCGACAACGCTTCGCGCGTGCAGGTGACCGGCGACCTGCAATTGCCGTTTCAGTACCTCGTGCCCAAGCTGGTCGAAGACGGCAAGGTAAAACTGACGGTCTTGCGCGACGGCGAGACGCTCGAAATCGCCGTGCCCGTGACCGCCGAGGACCGCTTGGCGATTCCGTTCCTGCGCGGCGGCTACCCGCGGTACTTCATTTACGGTCCTTTGGTGTTCTCGCCCGCCTCGCAGGAATTCATGGCTCTGGTGACGAGGACGCTGGGCGTGGCGCTGATCGAGCGCGGCAGCACGCTGACGAAGCGGTTGACCGATCACCCGGCGTTCGAGGGCGAAGAGGTGGTGATCGTCCCGTCGCCGATGTTCACGCACCGGCTGACCAAGGGCTATAGCGCGCCGACCTTTTCCACGCTCAGCCACGTCAACGGCATTCCGGTCAGGAACCTGAAGCACCTGGTCGAATTGCTGCGGTACAACACGGCCGAGTACCTGGAGTTTCGCTTTCCCGGCGCCGAGACGCTGGTCTTTCGCCGGCAGGAGATGATCGCCGCCACCGACGAGATCCTCACCGACAACAGCATTCGCAAGCAGTGTTCCGAGGATCTCGAAGCAGCCTGGACCGCAAAGATCTCCGCGGCGAGGGCTTCTGAGTGACATGAAGATCGTCTCTCTCTTGCCCAGCGCGACCGAAATCGTCTGTTCGCTCGGATTGCAGGATCAACTCGTCGGCGTCACGCACGAATGCGACTATCCGCCGGCCGTGCAAAAGCTGCCGAAAGTCACGCGCACGCTGATTCCGCACGACGCGACGAGCGCCCAGATCGACGCTTTGGTGCGCGAACGGCTGGCCAGCGAACGGGCGCTGTATACGCTCGACATGCCGGCGCTCGAACGGTTGGCGCCCGAACTGATCGTGACGCAGGCCCTGTGCGACGTGTGCGCCGTGGCCGAGGCGGAGGTCAAGGCCGCCGCTTGCACCTTGCCAGGCGCTCCGCGCGTGATCAACCTCGAACCGCAACGGCTGGGCGAAGTGCTGGCCACGATTCCGCAGGTGGCCGAATCGGCCGGCGTGGCCGAACGGGCCGGCCCGGTCGTGGCCGCCTTGCAAGCCCGCATCGACGCCGTGGTCCGGCGCACGCGGCAAATCGCCGCACGTCCGCGGGTGATGGTCTTGGAATGGATCGATCCGCCGTTTTCTTCCGGCCATTGGACGCCCGAGTTGGTCGAGATGGCCGGCGGCGTCGAAGGCATCGGCCGCAGCGGTTTGCCGTCGGTGACGACGGCCTGGAAAGATATCGTCGCCTGGGCGCCGGAAGTGATGATGATCGCTTGCTGCGGCTTTTCGGTCGAACGCACGCTCGAAGATCTGCCGATACTGTTTCGCCAACCGGGCTGGGCGGAGCTGCCGTGCGTTCGCGACGACCGAGTCTACGCCGTTGACGGCTCGGCCTATTTCAGCCGCCCCGGTCCGCGGCTGGTGGATAGCCTGGAGATTCTCGCCCACGCGCTGCATCCCGAGGCGCATCCGTGCCCGGCCTACGGCGAGTTCCATGTTCCACGTTCCAAGTTTCAGGTCCATTGCTTCGGAACCAAGGAACGACGGAGATCGGGCGCCTGAAATCTGGAACCTTGAATTTGAAACCCTCTTGCCTTCTCGCTTGGAGTTCCGGCAAAGACAGCGCTTGGGCGCTGCACGTGTTGCGCCAGCAGGCGGAAGTCGAGGTGGTCGGGCTACTGACGACGCTCAACGAGGCGTTCGACCGCGTGGCGATGCACGCGGTGCGGCGCGAGTTGGTCGAGGCCCAGGCCGCGGCCGCCGGTTTGCCGCTGCATCCCTTGATGATTCCCTGGCCGTGCTCGAATGAGGTCTACGAAGAGCGCATGCGAGCGGCCGTCGCCGCGGCCCGCGAGCGAGGGGTGACGCACGTCGCCTTCGGCGATTTGTTTCTGGAAGACGTGCGCGAGTATCGCGTCCGACTGCTGGCCGGCAGCGGCGTCGAGCCGCTGTTTCCGCTCTGGTGCTCGCCAGCCGAAACGCCGGCCCTGGCGCGGCGAATGCTCGACGCGGGGTTGGAAACCGTATTGACCTGCGTCGATCCCAAGCAACTTGACCCGCGATTTGCCGGCCGGCGGTTCGACGCGGCTTTGCTGGACGAATTGCCCGCGGCGGTCGATCCGTGCGGCGAACGGGGCGAATTTCACACGTTCTGCCATCGAGGGCCGATGTTTTCTCGCGCGCTGCCGATCGAAGTCGGCGAAAGCGTGCATCGCGACGGCTTTTGCTTCGCCGACGTCGCATTGGCCTAGCTCCGCGGTTTGGCCGAGGGGTATACTTTGCCCCCGTTGTAGGATCACGTTTTGGCGGCGGCAAAGGATTGCCCGGCGATGGGACGACCGACTTTTTTTCGATTTCTCCCTCTCCCTTTGGAAGAGGGCCGGGGCGAGGGGGCGCCGCCGGCAGGTTCCGCTCACCGCCGCTGTCGACAAGCCCTCTCCACAACTCTCTCCGAAAGAGAGAGGGGACGACCGAAATCGCCCGGGGACGACCAGATGGTCGTTTATCCGGAGAGCCAATGGCTCAGCGCGGCGGCGCAAGCGCGCTTGATTTGGGGCTGCCTGCTGCTGGCCATCGCCGCGCGTGCAGTTCGTTTCTTGCTGAAATTCCCGCTCTGGGAAGATGAGTGCTTTTTGGCCGCGAACTACATCGACCGCGGTTATCTCGATCTGCTCGGGCCGCTGAACTACCATCAGGTCGCCCCCGTGCTGTTTCTGTGGGCCGAACTAACGTTCATCAAGCTGTTCGGCTTTTCTGAATGGTCGTTGCGGCTGTTTCCGTTTCTATGCAGCATCGGCGGCTTGCTGCTGTTCCGCCGGTTGGCCGCTCGATTGCTGCATGGTATTCCGCTCTTGCTGGCCGTCGCGGTCTTCTCGTTGAACTATTCAGGGATTCGCTACGCCGCCGAGGCCAAGCCTTATGGGCCTGACCAATTCGTGGCGTTGGTGCTGTTGACGTTCGCGGTCGAGGCCTGGCGCCGCCCCAACCAGCGCCGCTGGCTGTGGCTGCTGGCGGCGACCGCGCCACTGGCGGTTGGCTTGTCGTATCCGGCGCTGTTCGTCGGCGGGGGAATCAGCTTGGCGCTTGCCTACGTGCTGTGGACTTCGGGAGATCGCCGCGGCTGGATTGCGTGGACAATCTACAATGCCGCCCTGGTCGGCAGTTTCGGCCTCTTGTTCATGCTCGCAGCCAGGAGCCAAACCACCGCCGAGTTGGGCTACATGCAGAACTATTGGAAGGACAACTTGCCGTCGCTCGCCTCGCCGCTGCAATTCGCCGCCTGGCTCGTGGTGACGCATACAAGCGAGTTGATGTCGTTTCCCGTGGGCGGCGAGCGCGGCGCGAGCACGCTCAGTTTTCTGATTTGGCTCGCCGGGCTGGCGACGCTCTGCCGCGCGCGGCGCTCGACGCTGTTGCTATTGTGCTTGGCGCCGGCGGCGCTGAACATCGCCGCCGCGCTGATGGGGCGCTACCCCTACGGCGGGCATGTGAAGTTCGCCCAGTACCTCGCCCCGGCGATCTGCATCATCATCGGCGTCGGCGGCGCCGCGATCTTGCAATGGTACGATGCGCGCTCGTCGCTCGGGCGGCGAGCGCTCGCGATCGCCTTGGCGCTGTGCTGCCTGGTTCCGCTCGGAACGATGGCCCGCGATTTCGCGTCTCCTTACAAGTCGAAGACCGACGCGCGTTACCGCGATTTCGCGCGCTGGTTCTGGTTCAACATGGAGTTCGGCGGCGAAGTGGCCTGTTTGAAGACCGACCTCGGCCAGGATTTCGCGCCCGGCACGTTCCGCGATCTGGGCTGGTCGGCCATGTACTTGTGCAATCAAAAGATCTATTCCCCGCGGCACGCCCGAGGCGAGTTGTTGCGGTTCGACCAAATTTCCGCGCAGCATCCGTTGCGCTGCGTGCAGTTCAAGGCCCAGATCTACAAGTACGACCAGTCGGCCTTCGACCGCTGGCTCGCTTCGATGCAGTCGCGATACGAACTGGTCTCGCGCGACGCTTATCCGTTTCCGTGTTTCGACCAGAAGGGGCGCAATTTGCTCTGCCTGGATCAGCTCGAAGTATACAAGTTCGTTCCGCGCCGTCTTTCGCTGGAGCGAAAGAGCGTCCTTTTACGGAGCGAACGGCGACTATAGATCTACCCGCCGTCGAACCCGGCCGAAGGACTCGGGTTCTTCTTGCGTCGTTGGCCGCGGATTTCGTCCATCATGAAACAGATGGCATGGCCGTATTCGCGCACCGCTTCGAGATAATCCTTGCGTTCGGCGGCGGCCATGGCGCGCGAGTCGAACGTGTTGAAGCGGGTCCAATCGATCGACCAGTTTTCTTCCGTGGCGGCCTCGCGCAACTGGCCGACCACCTTGGCCAATTTGTCGACGAAATCGTTGTTGGTCGGGCAAGGGCGCGAGGTGTGCGGCCCGCGGCCGAGCCGTTGCCCGGCCGGCGCCTGCTCGCCCGCGCCGCCAAAGTGGCGCACCAGCACCGCGGCCCCGGCGATCAAGGCGCCCAGGCCCGTGAAGATCGCCACCTCGAAGTGCCGCGCGCCAACCAGCAGCAGCGTCGCCAGGGCCAGCACCCCCAAGACCACCCAGGCCAACGGATGGATCGGCCGCGGCGAGCCGCCGCTGCGCAACGGAATCGGCGCCGAGGCGGGCGCCGGCGGAACCCGCACCACGCGGACCACGATCACGGTAATATTGTCGGGGCCGCCGCGCAGGTTCGCCAAGTCGACCAAGGTCTGGGCCGACTCGCGCGGCGGCAAGGCCCCTAAGAGGACGCCCAGTTCTTCGTCCGACACCTGTCCGCTCAGGCCGTCGCTGCACAGCAGAAACGTGTCGCCCGGCGCCAGCGGAAAAGGGCCTTCGAGATCGACCTGCACTTGGGCCGATGGGCCCAACGAGCGGGTGATGATGTTCTTGGGAATGTAGCTGGGCACCTCTTGCTCGCGGAGCTTGCCGGCCGCCATCATTTCCCAGACGAGGCTGTGATCGAACGACAACTGCTCGATCCGGTTGTCGCGCACGCGGTAGACTCGGCTGTCGCCCACGTGTCCCACGATCGCGCCTTCGGGCAGCAGCACCAGCGCGCTGGTCGTGGTGCCCATGCCGCGGAAGTCGAGGTTCGCCTGGCCGCGCGTATGAATCCGCCCGTTGGCGTCTTCAATCGCCTGCCGAATGGCGCCGGGCGGCGGCTCCTCGGCCAACTTCTGATAAGTGTGCGGCACGGTGTCGGTGGCCATTTTGCTGGCCAGTTCGCCGGCGGCATGGGCCCCCATGCCGTCGGCCACCATGAATAAATGCCCTCGCCGCGCCCAGGCCTCGGGCGAGCCGGCCAAGGCCACGGCGTAGGAATCTTGATTGTTGGAACGGCGCAGGCCCACGTCGCTGATCGCAGCGTGTTCCAGGCCGGTCTCCCAATTGACGGGTTTTTCGTCCATGCCGACGGTTGAAGATCGTGCCCGAATCGCGACGGGCCAGCATTGCGCCGACGCTGTAAATACTCCGCCTTAACGATTTTACCCCGCCGTGCCGGAGACTCCTATAGATGCGCTGGCAATCCGGCCTGGAAGATTTCCCGCCCGGCGACTATACTCCCGCCCCATTTCTGCAGTTTACGGCGATATTTCGACCTGCCGGGCGGCTGAAGCCCGGCGTCGATCCGGCCCCTTAGCGTTCTTGTCGAAAAGCGTTCCGATCGTGTCGCTCGTTCGTCGAAAACCGCGTGTGCTCGCACCCCACCGGCTCGCCTGGCTGGGCCTGCTGTTGTCGCTCGCTGGCTTTCCCGGCTGCGTCCAGCGCCGGCTGACGATTCGCAGCAACCCTCCGGGCGCCCTGGTGATGATCGACAATCACAACATCGGCATTACCCCCTGTTCCACCGACTACATCTATTACGGCAAACGGAACATCCAACTCATCCGCGACGGCTATGAAACGCTCAACGACTCGCGATGGATATTGCCCCCGTGGTATGAAATTCCGCCGCTTGACGTGGTGAGCGAAAACGCAATCCCTTACGAACTTCGCGACGAGCGAATCATCGACTATCAACTCATGCCCCAAAAAGTCGTGCCGACGCAGCAACTGCTCGGCCGGGCCGAGAACTTGCGCCAAACGACGCATCTGGAAAGCGTCGCCCCGACGGCCAACCCGCGGCCCTTCTCGGGTCTGTTCCCCGCTTCGCCCGCTGCGCCCCCCTCCGCCGCGCCGGACACGTGGCCCTTGCCCGCCCCCAATCAAGCGCTCCCCGCTCCGCCGCCAGTCTCGAATCCGGCGCCCTATTCGCCTCCGGGCGGCTTCTCGACGCGGTGAGACTTTCCGTTTGCAAACGGCCGGCCTCGTGGTCTACCATGACTGCGGCTTTTGTTCGATTCAAAGGAGCCTGCCGATGATCCGTGCCGTCAATCGCCGCGAGTTTTTAGCCCAAGGCACCGCGGCAGGGGCCGCGCTGGCCGTGTGGAGCGAAGTTTCGGCCGCCGAAGCGACCAAGTCGGCCAACGAGCGGCTGGTGGTGGCCGTGATGGGCGTGAATGGCCGCGGCGGCGCGCTGGCCGGCGCCTTCGCCGCTCAACCGAACGCCGCCGTGGCCTATATCTGCGACGTCGACGAGCGGGCGATCGGCAAAGGCATGGAGGCGGTCGCCAAACATCAAAAAGAACAACCCGCCGCGCTGCGCGATTTTCGCAAGGCGCTCGACGACCCGGCGATCGACGCGCTGGTGATCGCGGCCCCCGATCATTGGCACGCGCCGGCGACGATCTTGGCCTGTGCGGCCGGCAAGCACGTCTACGTCGAAAAGCCCGCCAGCCATAACGGCCAAGAAGGGCAGTTGATGATCGCCGCCGCGCGCAAGCACGAGCGCGTCGTGCAACTGGGCACGCAGCGGCGCAGCTCGCCGGGGCTGACCGAAGCCATCAGCCGCCTGCACAAAGGCGAGCTCGGCCGCGTGCTGTTCGCCCGCGCTTGGATCAGCAGCATGCGTCCGAGCATCGGGCATGGCAAGCCGGCCGACGTGCCGAGTTGGCTCGCCTACGATCTGTGGCAAGGTCCGGCGCCCGAACGGCCGTTTCGCGACAACCTGATTCATTACAATTGGCACTGGTTTTGGAATTGGGGCACCGGCGAGTTGGGCAACAACGGCATCCACGGCTTGGACGTCTGCCGTTGGGGCCTCGGCGTCGACTATCCCGAGCGGATCGTCTGCGGCGGCGGGCGGTTCCATTTCGACGACGACCAGGAGACGCCCGACACGCAACTGGTGACGTTCAACTTCGGCGACAAGGCGATCAACTGGGAGCACCGCACTTGGAACAAGCGCGGCTTGGAGAACGACGCGTTCGGCGTCGTTTTTTACGGAGAGAACGGCTCGCTGGTCGTCGCCGGCCGCGGCTACAAAATCTACGACAAAGACGGCAAGGAAATCGCCAGCGGCGAGGCCGGTCACCCCGATGACCGGCACGTCGGCAACTTCCTGGCCGGCATTCGCACGGGCGAGCGGCCGAACGCCGAGATCGAAGAAGGGGTCAAGAGCACGACGCTCTGTCATCTCGGCAACATCGCCTATCGCACGGGCCGCACCGTGAACTTCGATCCGGCGAATCGCAAGATTCTGGGCGACGAAGAGCAGACGCAGCTTTGGTCGCGCGAATATCGCCCAGGCTGGGAGCCGAAGGTGTAGGCGTAGCACAAGCGTCCCCGCTTGTGCCGTGCGGCTCCAGACCAATATACGAGCGCGCTCATTTTATCCCTTGACCCGCCCGCGCCCGCCCGATAATATGATCATAGTCATATTCAGGGCCGCGAGGAGGTCGGGATGCGAGTCAACGCCGAAACCAAGGCCGCGACCCGGCGCCGAATTCTGGAGGCCGCCGGGCGGTTGTTCGCCGAACAGGGGTTCGAGGCGACGACCACCCGCGATATCGCCGCCGCCGCCGAAATCGCCAGCGGCACGCTGTTCAACTACTTCGCAACGAAGGAAGCTATCGTCGGCTGCTTGGCGAGCGCGGCGGTCGAGGCCGCCGGAGCCGACTTCGCCCGGCAAACGCGAGAGACGCCGGCGTTCGACGAGGATCTGTTCGCCTATGTCGCGGCCGGATTGCGGCGGCTGAAGCCGTTGCGGAAGCACCTGCCCTCGCTGTTGCAAACCTCGCTCAGTCCGCTGGCCGACGCGCCGGCCGACGAGGCCGCGTCGTTGCGCATTGCCCATCTCGAAACCGTCTCGCGGTTGGCGGAGCGCCACGGCCGCGGCGAACTATCGGCCGTCGCCTTGCAGCTTTACTGGACGCTGTACGCGGGCGTGCTCGCGTTTTGGGCCGCCGATCGCTCGCCCAAACAGGAAGACACGCTCGCGCTGGTCGATCATTCGCTCGGCATGTTCGTCGGCTGGCTCGACGGCCAGACGTCCGAATCGCCCCCGGAACGCAAACAATAGTCCTCCAAGGAATAGTCCTCCAAGGAACTGTGCCATGCCTACCGTCGCCCAATTGATGCAAGCCCTGCCGGAACCGGACGAAGCGCCCGGCGCGCCGGCGGAGATCGCGCCCCCCGCCATGCCCGAAAGCCTGCCCGCGGCGCTGGACGAGTTGTCGCTGCGCGGGGCGCCCGTCGGCCGCTTGCGGCGGATGGGCCTGCTGGCCACGTTGCAGGCCAAGATCGGCGCCGCGTACCTGTTCTATTGGATTCGCGGCTGGTTCGCCGGGGCCGGCGAAAAGGAGCGGCTGGTCGCCGAAGCGCATTGGAAGGCCGCCGCGCGGCTGCTGGATTCGATGAGCTACCTTCGCGGGGCGGTAATGAAAGTCGGGCAGACCTTGGCGAACTTTCCCGACATCGCCCCGCAGCCCTTCGTCGAGACGTTGGAGCGGTTGCACTTCGACGCGCCGCCGATGCACTGGTCGCTGCTGCGGGAAATGGTGCATAACGAGCTGGGCGACGACCCGGAGAGGCTATTCGCCGCATTCGAGACGCGGGCCTTCGCCGCCGCCTCGCTGGGGCAGGTGCATCGCGCGACGTTGCAGAACGGGACCGAGGCTGCGGTGAAGATCCAGTATCCCGGCATCGCCCGCACGATCCGCGACGACCTGCGCAACCTGCAACTGTTTCTGTTGCCGGCGCGGCTGGACAAGGACTGGGAATACGTCCGAGAGCAGTTCGACGAGTTGCGGATCAGGCTGGAGCAAGAGACCGACTACGAGGCCGAGGCGGCGGCCCAGACCAAAGTGCGGTCGTTGTTCCGCGAGGACGAAGGGATCATCGTGCCCCAGGTCTATCCGCAATGGTCGACGGCCCGCGTGCTCTCGATGGAGCGGATCGGCGGCGTGCATCTCGAAGAATTCGTGGCCCGCGGCCCGACGCAGGACGAACGAAACGCCGCCGCCACGAAGTTGGTCCGGGCTTGGTATCGGATGCTGTTCGCCGGACGGTTGCAATACGTCGACTTTCATCCCGGCAACGTGCTGTTTCTCGACGATGGCCGCGTCGGGCTGCTCGATTTCGGCATGATGCTGCCGATGGAAGGCGAACTGTGGGAGGATCTCCGCCTCATGGACCGGGCCATGACCACGGGCGACCGCGACGACCGAATCGCCGCGAACAAAAGGTGGTGCGACATCACCGACGCCCCTGCCGATGCCGACCGATTGAATCTGACCGAGGCCTATGCCGATTGGTGTTGGCGGCCGCGGTATTGCGGGGGAGAATTCGATTTCGGCGACGAAGCCGACTTTCGACGCGGTATCGACTTGTTCACCAAGATGGTCTCGCGGCGTTATGCGCGTGCCAAGCCTTCCACGCCAGTCATCGCCCGCTCGAACTTCGGCTGGCGGTCGCTGCTCTATCGCCTGAAAGCCAAGATCGACATTCGACCGATCGCCGAGGAAGAAGTCAAAGCGACCGGCTGGGACCGCGGCGACTACGCATAGCCGGGCCGAGTTACTTGGCGGCGGCCTGCTTCAACGGCGGCTTGGCGTGTTTGGCCGGCTTCCGGACAGGCTTGGCGGCCTTGGCATGCGGCTTGGTTTTAGCGGCGTCCATCGCCTGCCGCTCGTCCGGATCGAGCTTGCCGTTGCCGTTCTTATCGAACTTGGCCAACAAGGGGTTCTTGCGTTTGACGTTTTTGATCGGCGGGGCCGGCGGCGCGTTGTTGTTGCCGCCCGGTTGGTTCGCGGCGCCGGTCGATGCCCGGCGATTCATGCCGTTGGCCATGCCCAGAGCCATCCGGGCGGCCTCCACCTCGGGCAGATCGAGCACGCCGTTGCGGTTGGCGTCGAACTTGTTCAGCATGAATTGCTGAAAGGCCGCCATGTTGGCCGCGGCGGTATTGTTCGCTCCGGCCGCTCCCGCGGGCGGTTTGATCAAACCGGCTTGGGCCGCTTCGATTTCGGCCGGGTCGAGCCGGCCGTTGTGATTCGTGTCGAGCGTGGCCAACAGTTGGGCTTGCTGCTGCGCCATGCCGGCGGCGGCCGCCGTGGGCGGCAAGACCGGCAGCCCACTGACCACGGGATGTTGCGCCTGACCGACCTGCGCTAGGGCCAAAACCAATGCGGGCGCTAAAATCGAAATGCCCAACTTATGCATGGCGTCATCTCTTGATGGAAAAACAGCGAAGTTTCCGCAGCGACTTCCGGGGGCTGCCTAACAGC
>DATNEC010000272.1:0-4999 GCA_035606815.1 Pirellulales bacterium | reverse complement strand
AGGTCTGGGCGAGCATCAATACCAAGGCTGGCAGCGAAACGATCAACGGCGATTTCTAAAGCCGTCGATTGATGTCGTGAATCCTGAAGACGCAGTAACCAAAGTGGTTGCTGCGTCTTTTTCTAGGCGTGTTGTGACTCGGGGCTTAGCTCCGGGCTCGACGGTTCTGCGACAGTTTATGAATTGCGCGCCGTTCGAATGCCTGGGAAACGCACTCCTCCCTCACTTGCGAAAGGCGGGCTTCTTGGCGGGCGCCGGCTTGGCGGGGCTGTGGATCGTTGGGCGGATGGCGATGAGCAGGGTCAAGAACATGCCGCTCACCAGCCCGAAGACCAACACCCCAAAAAACACGGCTTGCGATTGCTGCGGCAAGCCGTGCTCGAGGTTCATGCCGAACACGGCGCTCAACGTGGCGATGGGAAAAAAGATCGCCGCCAGCAGATTCAGCCGGTGCGCCGAAACCGCCATCTCGTACCCGCGCCGCGCCTGGTCTTCGGTTTTACGGGCGATCAGGAAGTCGAGCCCGTGCTTGGCGTCGCTTTGCAGCAACTCGGCGGCCCGTTCGACCTCGCCGGCCTGATCGCGCAGCACGACGAGATCGCGGTCGGCCGGCAGCAGTTCGCGGGCCTGCTGCAAAGCGGCGTGCAGATTGCGAGCGGCGCGGTACAACGGCGCGAGTTCTTGCAACACGCGGAAATAGTCGTCCGACGTCGCCGCCTGCTGTAATTGGTCGTCGAGGGCCTGGATTCGCTCGGCATATTCGGCCGCGTGCTTTCGCAGCGCCTGAATACCGGTCCCCAGCGAGTTCGATTTCCAACCGCCGTCGGGCTCGCGCCAAAAATAGCGCCCGCGGCGTTCGCTCTCGCCCGGGTTGGGCGGTTCGTGAAGCACCAGAAGCAGGTGGCCTTCCGACTCCATCGCCCGCTGTCGTCCGGCCATTTCACCAAGCCGCGCCCGGAACAACTCGGGGACTTTCCAGGTCGGAGGCAGAACGCTCTTCGTGCTGGCCATGACAGCGCTCGCGGGGTCGGAAGGAATGGAGGCGGCGACGATCGGACGTGAAGCATAAGTTAGCCTGCCGGCGCGGCCGGCGGTAGACGCCGCGCCGCTCCTTTGGGCAATTCGCGGCGGGCGGCCGATTCTTCGAGATTCACCGATAATTTCGAGCATGTTAGGATGTTCGGACCTAAACATGCCCGACTCTCGATCACCTTCCGCATGGCGAACCTGGCTGAAGCCGGCCTTGAAGCTCGCGCTGCTCGCGGCGGTGGCTTGGGGTTTGCACCGCACGGTGATGAGCGCCTGGGAGCAACTTGAGGCGCGACACTGGAGCCCGAGCTCGCTGCGGCCCGGCTGGCTGGTCGCCGCCGGCGCGCTCTATTTCCTCGGCCAACTTTTTCCGGGCTGGTTCTGGGGGCAGGTGATCGGCGAGCTTGGTCCGCGACCGCGGCGGGGCGAGGCCTTTCGGGCCTATTACATCGGCCACTTGGGAAAATATGTTCCCGGCAAGGCGACCGTGATTTTACTCCGGGCCGGGCTGATTCGCGGCAGCGGCGCCAGCGCCACGGCGGCGACCTTGGCCGTGTTCTACGAGACGCTTTCGACGTTGGCGGTCGGCGCCGGGTTGGCGGCGGCGATTCTGATTGTTCGTTTTCCCGACCGTATTTGGCTGATCTTATCGGCCATGGGGTTGGCGGCGGTCGTCGGCGGACCAACGCTGCCCTTCGTCTTTCGCCGGCTGGTGAAGATAACGGGCGTCGGCCGGCTGAACCCCAGCGTCGCTAAGGAGGCCGGGCGCTTGGGCTATCGCACGCTGGGCCTCGCCTGGCTCACGCTTCCTTGGGCCTGGCTGCTGATGGGCGGCAGCCTATGGGCCACGCTCGCGGCCGGCGGATACGACAGCCCGCTGCGCATCGGCGATCAACTCGCGATTTGCATCGCGGCGACGGCGATTGCAACAGTTGCGGGGTTTTTATCGTTTCTGCCGGGCGGGCTCGGCGTTCGCGAAGCGGCGCTGTTCGAGTTGCTCATCCCCTGGTTCGGGGCCGACGCCGCCTTGGTTTCGACCGTGCTCTCGCGGGTCGTTTGGCTAGTGGCCGAGCTATTGTTTTCGGGTATCCTATACCCTCTAGGCCCTCGACGCGCTGCGAACGGCGGTGCGCTTCCTGCCGTACAAGTATCGGACGAACTGGCTAACCACAGAGACACAGAGACACGGAGTTAAAGGTTTTGTTGGTTCCTGATCAGAATCTGTGCGTGGTAGCCGCCGTCTTCTCTGTGTCTCCGTGCCTCTGCGGTTAACAATTAAGACCCGCCTCATGCTCTCGACGGTCATTCCTGTTTACAACGAGGCGGAAAGCCTGGAGAGCTTGTATCGCGAGTTGGACGACGTGGCCAAGGCCAACGATTACGAGTTGGACCTGATCTTCGTCGATGACGGCTCGACCGACGGCTCGTGGGAGATCATCGCCCGGCTGGCTGCCGCCGATCCGCGCGTGCGCGGGTTTCGCTTTCGCCGCAACTTCGGCAAGGCGGCGGCCCTGAGCGCGGGCTTTCAGGCGGCCCGCGGCGAATTGGTGATGACGCTCGACGCCGACTTGCAGGACGACCCGCACGAGATTCCTCGGTTTCTCGACGCGATGCAGCGGCAGCTCGACGTAGTCAGCGGCTGGAAGCAAGTTCGCCACGACCCTTGGCACAAGGTCTGGCCGTCGCGCGTGTTTAATTGGATGGTCAGCCAATTGACCGGCGTCCGGCTGCACGACCACAATTGCGGCATGAAGTGTTACCGCCGCGAGATCTTTCGCGAGGTCCGGCTGTATGGCGAATTGCACCGCTTCGTGCCGGTTTTGGCGCACGCCCGCGGTTTTCGCGTGGGCGAGATCGCCATCGCCCACCGGCCGCGCCGTTTTGGCCGCTCGAAATACGGCGTCCGCCGCTTCGTCAAAGGTTTTCTCGACTTGCTGACTGTCAAATTCCTGACCGGATTCGGCCAGCGGCCGCAGCATGCCCTAGGCGCCTTCGGGCTGGGCTGCTTCGTATTGGGAATCGCGGGGCTGATCTACTTGTCGGTCTATTGGCTGTTCGGGCAGATCGATCCTCAGCCCGACCACAAGCCGCTGCACCAACGGCCGCTGCTGATCTATTCGCTCGGGGCGCTGCTGCTGGGCGGCCAGTTGATGTCGATCGGTTTTTTGGCCGAGTTGATCATCGCCTATCAAGGCCGCGACAGCGATACGTACAGCGTGGCCGAAGAAACCCCGTCGCACGCAATTCATCAAGACGCCGACCGCACGCAGCATGAGCATTCCGTCTGACGATCCTCGCCGGCCGCTTCGCCAAAGCGTCTATCTGCTGCTGATCGCGATCAGCATCGGCGGCATTACGGGCCGCGTGCTGGCCGTCAACGCGGTCGACAATATCCGGCTCGAAAAGTTTCTCAAGGACCAGGGCCGCAAGGATTGGCAAAAGCAGCGCCCTTTCCTGAGCGGCAACGACCGCAGCCGCTGGTGTACGGTGCGGTCGCTGGTCGAGCACGGCACGTACGCCATCGACGAGATCGTGAGCCAGCCGAACTGGGACACGATCGACATGGTCAAGCACGACGAATTCGGCGCCGCGGCGCCGGGGCCGGACGAAGGCCATCTCTATTCGAGCAAGCCGCCGCTGTTGGCGACGTTGATGGCCGGCGAGTATTGGCTGATCTACAAGCTGACGGGCGCCACGCTCGGCGAACATCCCTTCGCCATCGGCCGGGCGATCCTCATCACGTTCAACGTCGTGCCGCTGATGATCTACTTCTTGATGATGGCGCGGCTCGTCGAGCGCTTCGGGGCGACCGATTGGGGGCGGATCTTCACGTTCGGCTGCGCGGCGTTCGGCACGTTTCTATGCACGTTCGCCGTCGTCATCAACAACCATCTGACGGCGGCCGTCAGCGCGGCGATCGCCCTGCATGCGGCGCTCGTGATTTGGTACGGCGGCGATCGGCGGCTGCGCTGGTTCGCCATCGCCGGGCTTTTCGCGGCCTTCACGGCGGCCAACGAATTGCCGGCGTTGGCTTTCTTCGCCGCCGTGACGGTCGGGCTGCTTTGGAGGGCGCCGCGCGGCACGTTGCTGGCCTACTTGCCCGCCGCGCTGGTCGTGGCGGTCGCTTCGGTCGGCACGAACTATCTGGCCCATCATTCGGTGCTGCCGGCTTACGCCCATCGCGGCAAGACCAACGAGCTTGCCAAAATGCTCGACCCGCACGCCGGCGACGACTGGTACGACTATCAATATCGCCGCGGCGAAAAAAGGATCATCGACAGCTATTGGTCGAAGCTCGACACGCGCAGCCCGATCGACCAGGGAGAGCCGGACCCGGCCGACTATGCGTTTCACGTCCTCGTCGGCCATCACGGCATCTTCTCGCTGACGCCGATCTGGCTGTTCTCGGTCCTAGGCGCCGGCATGCTGTGTTTTCGCCGCGAGCCCGACTGGCGAGCTTTAGGCCTGCTGATCGCCTCGGTATCGGCCGTCTGCCTCGCGTTCTATCTGATGCGTCCGTTGGAAGACCGCAACTACGGCGGCATGAACAGCGGTTTCCGCTGGGTCTTTTGGTTCGCCCCCTTATGGCTCGTCGCCATGCTTCCGGCCGCCGACGCTCTCTCGACTCGCCGCTGGACCCGCGGGCTGGCCTATCTGCTGTTGGGGTTCTCCGTGTTGTCGGTCAGCTATCCGACCTGGAATCCTTGGGTGCATCCTTGGATTTTGGATTTTTTGCTGAGCCACGATGCGGTGAAGCTGGGGATGCAATAATTCGTGTTATCCGTGCCATCCGTGGTTGCTTTCCGATCACAGCCGACATGGAACCACGGATTTCACGGATCGCACGGATGAACGAGCAATTACTATGAATTGCGCCAGTCGTCGATTCGCAGGCCAGGAATCCAGGCAAAATGACGGTGGTTGCCGGTGACCAGCACGAGGGTGTGTCGCGCGGCCGTGGCGGCGATCA